>URZG01000031.1 GCA_900552325.1 uncultured Porphyromonadaceae bacterium
AGGAAAAGATTCAAAAATTTTGCCGAAGAAACATTGAAATAAGAAGACCGGTTAATATAAAATAATTTTGAACAGTTACTTATATGAAAAAATCAGCATATCTTGCAACAGGTCTCTTCGTAGCCGCCGCTCTCTCCTCGTGCGACGGCACGAAGGACTATGACGCATACATAGAGCGGCTCAAGGCCGAAGAGGCTGCGGTCGAAGAGATTTCTGACAAAGCCGAATATGCGGCTTATGTGGAGCGCTTCACAGCTATGACCGACTCGTTCGGCCGCCTGGATGTTAAGCTAAATCCGATCCAGACTGACGAAATAAAGAAGATCGACATGAGGATTTCCGAACGGATAGCCGTAAAATACGCTCAACTGACGGCCACGGATGCCGTTGCGGATACAGTTCCATCTCTTTAAAGATTATGCGCTTTATGCGCGAAATAATATGCAGGGGTGTGTCAGATGACTGTCTGGCGCACCCCTGTTATTCTTATCCCTGCATATATTGCCTCCCTTCCTTTCATGTAAATTAAATATTCTTTGTATTATAATTAAGATAAATCTACAATTCGTCTTATTTATTTGGCTGCTCTTGCTGATTCAGGGATTGCGAAAATATAAAAGTATCGAAATGCTGTAACCGTAATGTAATTACGATTGCGCTTTGCTCGTGATTTATAACTTACATTTAATCAACTGCGTAATTATGACATAAAGATATAAATGTGGCCTTGATGGCAACTTTTAACATTGGTTAATACTTCTGAATGATATTTACCATTAATTTTGCATAAAGAAGGAATAAGGTGCCTCTTTCAGATAATCTGCTGTATTCATTGGTCTTGACATTTTATTCACCGGATAATATAGGGTAAGCAATTCCCGGTGGGGCGGCAGGCATAATTCATCCAAACCGCCATATTCAAGTGCCTGACGCCCCACTTTTTAATGTTTTATGTCAGTGTGGCCTGTCTGTTTAGGATGCCGTGAGGCAATTCTCGCAGGCGTTGTGTCTGTTTGTGATACGGAACAATTATTTCAGGGAATCGGGATGTTTCATTTTGAGATTACATCCGAAATCGTTAACTTTGCACAACAAAGGCATTTTCTGCGATGGAAACCGTAATTCTTCATATAGAATACCTGCTCAGGCATCATGATTGTGTGGTGCTTCCGGGATGGGGCGCTTTCATAGCGCGCCGTGTGCCGGCGTCGTTCCGTATGCAGGCCAATGTGCTGATGACTCCGCCTTCGCGTGGCCTCGCTTTCAATGCCGAACTCCGTGAGGATGACGGGTTGTTGGTAAGTTCAATGTGTCGTCGCGAGAAAATGTCTTATCCGGAAGCCGCCGATTATGTGCGCCGGCAGGTGGAATATATCTCCGAAATTTTACATACTGACGGGGAGTTCACTTTCGGCAATCTCGGCAGGTTTACCGGTGGTGAGGGGATGGCCGTATGTTTTTCTCCGGCTGAAGGAGCTGTGAATTACAGGAACTTCGGTCTTGATGTCATATCGTCCGCACCAGCACTTAATTCCAAGCGCAATGAGATAGCGCACGTGGCGGCTTCCGTTGCCTCCATTGCTGACATTGAGCGGCCTCATCCCGCGCCGGCACCTCTGCCTCGCGTACAGGTCGAGTGTCGGGCTGCAGGAGAGTGTTCGGTGGAGCCTCATGATGAAAAAGAAGGGATATTGGGGCGTTTGCGCCGCAATGCGGTGGGAATTGCAGCAACGGTAGCCATATTGCTGACTGCCGGACTGTTCTTCTACAACCCTATAAATCTTGAAAATGAACCGGTCAAGGCTTCCATCGCGCCGGCGGCTTCCCTGCCGGAGACGGAGGTGGAAGAATCCTTCCGTGAATCACGGCCTGTTCCACAGCCAACAATAGAGGGCGTGGATGATGCCCCGTATAATGAAGGAGGCATTGACACGGAAACTCATGCGGGAGAACAGGACGGCAGCAACATCTTCCCGCCGTATTCTGACGGTGAACACATCGATGCCTTATTGCGTTTTGACAGCGAAGACCCATATTGCGTGGTAGTTGCTTCATTCCCGGATGCCGGGGCGGCCTCCCGCTACATATCGGCGTTTCCCGACGTGAGGCTCGGTATGCTGTCGGATGGCGGTGTGTATCGCGTTTATTGCGCCACGGCGCAGACATGCTCCGAGGCCTATGCCCTGAAAGAGCTTCTCGGCCACAGCCGTGCATGGGTGTGTATGATGAATTGAGTGAGCACACGGTGTCGTTGGCGATGTCGCGTGAACCTATAACCCTAAAACAGATTCCATCAGGCTTATGGAAAGCTTTCACAACCTTCTTTTAAACCGCAGAAGTATTCGGAAATATACTTCCCGGCCCCTTGATCCAGATGCGGTAAGGCTTATTCTGGAAGCCGGACTCACCGCTCCCACATCCAAGAACCAGCGTTCCTGGCAGTTTGTGGTTGTGGAAGACCGGGAGATGCTTGCAAAACTGGGCGAATGTAAACCCTCCTACGCCACATCGGTAGCCAACGCCCCTCTTGCCATCGTGGTGGTGGCCGATACCACAAAGTCTGACGCGTGGATCGAGGATGCCTCCGTGGCGGCGATAATCATGCAGCTTCAGGCAGTGGATCTCGGAATCGGCAGCTGCTGGGTGGAGGTGCGCGACAGATTCCGTCCGGATGATGAGCCGTCCGAGGAGTATGTCCGTTCCCTTCTGGGGATACCGGAGGAGTTCGGTGTGTTGTGCATCCTCTCTTTCGGCTACAAGGATGAAGAAAGACGTCCGATCGACCCTGCACGTCTGTTGTGGGAAAAAGTCCATGTCGGACAGTGGAAACCCACGGAGATCTGACTCCCGTAAAGATCGCATCTAATCGGAATAGTCTTGTCGGATATTGTGAAGATAAGTATAATCGGAGCCGGAAATGTGGCGTGGCACCTTGCCTCCGCTTTGGCCGGCGTGTACTGTGTGAGGCAGGTTATAAGCCGTACGGAAAAATCCTCGGCATCGCTTGCCTCGCAGGTCAACAGGATTTATGCGGCGACAGGAAAAGAGTGGCGGTGCCGGTATGCATCCTCTCTTGACGCGCTTTGTGATGATTCCGACCTTTACCTTATCGCTGTCAATGACGACGCGATTGCGTCGGTGGCGGCATCTACGGCGGATTTCCCCGGCATCTGGACGCATACCTCGGGATCTGTCGGCCTTGAGGTGTTTGAAGGAAAGAAGAGTCGCTTCGGTTCGTTTTATCCCCTCCAGACTTTTTCCAGGGATATTGCTGTGGATGTCTCGGCTGTGCCCTTTTTTGTCGAAGGCTCTGATCCGGAAGTGCTCGGTTTGCTGAGAGGCCTTGCAGAAGCAGTTTCCTCGCGTGTTTACACCGCAGACAGCGAACGGCGGCGCGCCCTGCATGTCGCCGCTGTGTTCGCCTGCAATTTTGCCAATCAGATGTGGGCCGACGCGGATACACTTCTCAGGAGGCAAGGCCTGGATATCACATGCCTGTTGCCCCTTATCGAGGCGACTTTGGCCAAACTTGGAGCTCTTTCGCCGGAGGAAGCGATGACAGGGCCGGCGAAGCGCGGTGACCTGAAGGTGATAAGGCGCCACATCGGAGAGTTGCCCGAGAGTTTGAGTGAGGTATACCGTATAGTCTCCCAACAGATTCTGGATGCCAGCCATCCCGGACTGATTATATAATCAAAAGTCTTAATATGAGTAAAATAGCATACGACCTAAAGGAGATCCGTGCCATAGTGTTTGATGTAGACGGCGTGTTGTCGCCTTCTACCGTGCTGATGGGCCGCGACGGAGTGCCGCGGCGCATGGTTAATCTCAAGGACGGCTACGCCATTCAGTTCGGCGTGCGTAACGGCCTGAAAATGGCCGTAATCACTGGCGCAGACTCTGCAGGCATAATAAAGCGTTACAACGCGCTCGGAATAAAGGATGTTTTCACGCAGGTGTCGATGAAGCTGCGTGTGCTCCAGCGGTGGATGATGGCCAACGGTTTTTCTCCCGATCAGGTGGCTTATGTAGGCGACGACGTTCCTGATTATGAGTGCATGCAGTTCGTTGGGCTCTCTGTCGCGCCTGCCGATGCCGCGGTGGACATACGCATGATCGCCAGATATATATCGCCCGTGGAAGGGGGCTACGGTGTGGCACGCGACCTCATCGAAGAGATCCTCAGGGCCCAGGGCCGCTGGACGATGGGTGAAGACGCGTTCGGATGGTAAAAAACTGTTATTATGGATGAATCACGGAAATTCAATATACTCGGAAAGAAGAACCTTGTTCTCGGAAGCGCTTCGCCACGTCGGCGTGAGCTGGTAGCCGGTCTCGGCATAGATATGAGGATTCTTGATCCGATAGAGGTCGACGAGTCGTTCCCGGCCAGAATGAAACCGGAGGATGTTCCGGTGTATGTATCACAGAAAAAAGCACATCCCTATCAGGCCCTTCTTGGTTCTGACGATATACTTCTGACGGCCGATACCGTGGTGATAAACCGTGGAGAGGTGATGGGGAAGCCGCATGACAGGCGCGAGGCTCTCTCTATGCTCCGCAATCTTTCGGCGCATACTCACACGGTAGTGACCGGTGTCACACTTACCACGCTGAAACGGCAGCTTTCTTTCGCCGAGAGCACCGAGGTGGAGTTTGCCGAACTCATGCCCGATGAGATGGAATATTACATAGACACTTACCGTCCCTACGACAAAGCGGGAGCATACGGTATCCAGGAATGGATAGGGCAGATCGGAATCCGGGCCATACGCGGTGATTTCTACAATGTGATGGGCCTTCCGCTGCGTGCCCTTTACGAGCACTTGCGCCGCCTCGCCGTAAACCGCTATTGAGTGCCGGATGGTGGCATGATTGGAAACATGATTGGAAATATATGGGGTATTACTGGTATTTTGTGGCGAATTAAGGAAAAATTTCCGTAAAAATTTTGCGGCTAATTAAAAAGTTAGTAATTTTGCAGCAGTAAAGTATCCGAGATACCGGAACACGGCATGCCGTGAGGTACTCCTTGATTCTTACAGTGTCTCGGATGAGATGAATGTAAGTAAGATATAATCTCTACACTTGAAGTTGCAAAGACAACTCTATTAGAATCACAAATCTTGCCTTTTGGCTTAAATCCTGATGTTCCTGTGAAGGTGGATCAGGTTTTCTTTTTTTATGGCAGTGTCTCATTTGATATGAAAGGGGCAGGTTATAGGGATGCGTCAGACCGGATTCAGCGGGCGTTGGCTGTTTTGGGATAAAACAGGGAATTTTGGCTTATTAAGGAATTTTTTCTTTAATTCCTCGGTAATTATCTATAATTTTGTGAATGGGTTCCGATGAGGAATTCCTATTCCTTAATATTCTTTTTAGTTTACTGATTGTCAAATGCTTGAAGTGCGCTTCCGGAGTGTTGGCTCCAGAGTGTGTTTCTTTTTTTGGTTGAGTTGAGTATCGTATGATTACTGCCATGATCGTGCTGTTCGTGATCGGCTATATCGGCATAGCCTCCGAACATGTTCTTCACATTAACAAGGCTACCTTCGCGCTAATCATGTGCGGTGTTCTGTGGGCTGTCTACGCCATGTGCGGCCATGATCCTAATCTGTCGGAAGATATGATCGTGGCTTTGGGCGACACCTGCGAGATTGTCGTGTTCCTTATCGGCGCCATGACGATAGTGGAGCTGATCGACCGATATGGCGGTTTCAATATCATCGTGAAGCATATCAAAGCTAAAAACAAGCGTGGCCTTATGTGGGTCCTGGCCATCGTGGCTTTTTTCCTTTCGGCGATTCTCGACAATATGACCACTACTATCATCATGGTGATGATGCTCCGGCGTATGCTTTCCGATCAGAAAGAGCGCTGGATGTTCGCTTCGGTTATCGTGCTTGCCGCCAATGCCGGCGGCGCGTGGTCGCCGATAGGCGATATTACCACTATCATGCTGTGGATGAAGAATTACGTGTCGTCACTTAACCTTATAGAGAATCTGCTGGTGCCGTCGCTTGTTTCTGTTGTGGTGCCTACGTGGATCGCTACCCGCTTCGTGAAATCCGAGCCGGTGGAGGCGCTGAATGAATCGGACCGCAGGGTAGGGTATGTGTTGTCCGAACATCATTACGGGCTGTCGGTGGTCATACTTATATGTGGTGTGGCCGGCCTACTTTTTGTCCCGGTATTCAAGGCAGTGACTCATCTCCCGCCATATATGGGGATCCTGATTTCGCTTGGTGTGCTGTGGCTCGTTACGGAGCTGATAGTGCGCCATTACGATCTTGACGGCAAGATGGAAGGCCGTATCTCGCAGGTGGTCAAGAATATCGATATGTCGACTATCCTGTTTTTCCTGGGCATACTCATGGCTGTTGCCGCTCTCTCCCAGTCGGGAATCCTCGGGGTGCTTGCTGCGTGGCTCAATGAAACTTTCCATGAAGTGTACGTGATAAACGGCATAATCGGCGTGCTCTCCTCGATTGTGGATAATGTGCCGTTGGTGGCCGCATGTATGAACATGTATCCGGTAATGACCGAGGCGACCGCTGCCGTGGCTGCCGATCCCGGATATGCCATACTTTTCGTTGAGGACGGCCTTTTCTGGCACCTCCTCACGTTCTGTGCCGGCGTGGGCGGCTCGATGCTCATAATCGGCTCGGCAGCCGGGGTGGTGGCTATGGGTATCGAGAAGATCTCGTTCACATGGTATCTCAAACGAATCACGTGGATGGCTTTTGTCGGCTATCTGGCCGGTATCGGCACCATCGCCCTTGTCGAGCTGCTTAAAGCTCTCTGATCTGTCTGCGGGTCAGTAATAGACGAAATGTAAAATTATTACAGCGCCGCCCCGGCAAACATTTGATGCCGGGGCGGCGTTGTATTTTTAGATTTTATAAAAATAAAGACTATGACTGACCGACTGACCTATGAGGAGAAGAAGAATCTCCCCGACAATGTTTTCGGATTGCCCGAACGCCGTGAATATCCTATGCCTGACGCCGCGCATGTGCGTGCCGCCGAGGCTTATTTCCGCTATTGCCCCGAGGAGCTGAAGAGCAAACTCGCACGCGCCATCCTCACGCGCGCCGAAGAATACAATGTCGAGATCAAAAGCCCCGAGATTCTTGAGTATGCCTCGGAATAACGGCTTGGAATAGAAAAATCAGCGGGCGTATCTTACTCAGATACGCCTGCTGTCGGTTTTGTGGCGGGAGGAGGACTCGAACCTCCGACCTTTGGGTTATGAGCCCAACGAGCTACCACTGCTCCATCCCGCAGTATTTATGTCGTTTTGACGAGTGCAAAGGTACGTACTTTTTCTGGAACTGCAAATTTTTATGCCGAAAAACGTGATTAAAAAATGTTAATCTAATTTCACAGACCTGATTTCCGGGCATAGTTACGTATGATTTCGGCGTAAAACGTGTCTGATTTTGAAGGAAAAAAGAAACAGCCGGGTTGTAAGCCGGGTTATGTGGCGCCCCCGGAAGGGGCGCTGTCCGTCATTTATCTTCACGCCGTGTTGCCACGGCCGCTGACGCTGCTTGGGCAGCGCTGCAGTCTACCCCCCGACAATGGACGAGCAGCCCTTGAATGTCGGTATACTTGACCTTGCAACCCATAAGACGTGCGGCGCGCCATCTCGCGGTGGCGCCCGGTGGGCTCTTACCCCGCCTTTTCACCCTTGCCATCCTCAGGAGAGGAGGGCGGTTGTTTTCTGTCACGTTGTCTCTGCGGTCACCCGCGGCTTTCCGTTAGAAAGTATGGTGCTCTGCGTTGCCCGGACTTTCCTCGGCCCCCGCCGGGCAGATGCCCGTGGGGACCGCGACGGACCGCCCGGCTGTCTCTATTTTGTCGCAAAGTTACGAAAATTCGTCTTAACGGCAAAAGATTCCCCCGGAGTTTCCGGAAACGGAACCCGGCGCTCATCAAAGGGGACGGGAGGTATAATAGTTTCCTGAACGTCATGCATTATTTCATAAACAAAGGGGTTGTCCCCCTTCGTTTTAAATATTATTGGCATATCTAATGTAGTTTTTTCGCCGGGTAGCTCCTTTTTTGGATTAAAATTGGCTAAATTTGTAATTGAAATGGAAATACCTCATATCGCGGTCGCCGACCGTAAACTTATCGCTTCCCTCGCTTCTTCGCGTCACAGGCGTGAGGAGGGATTGTTCGTGGCCGAAGGCTGGAAATGCGTTTCTGAGCTTCTGCCTCATTTCGCCTGCCGGTGGATTGTGGCCACTGATGCGTGGCTTGCCGGGAACGGCGCAGCTATTCCCCGAGTTGCGCGGGTGCTGAAAGCCCGTAATGACGAGATGGAGCGGATCTCCTCTCTACGTACTCCCCAAGGGGTGCTTGCAGTGTTTGAATTGCCGGATATTAAGGCGGAATCTCCGCGAAAAGATGAACTGTATATCGCGCTTGACCGTGTGCAGGATCCCGGAAATCTCGGCACGATCATACGTCTGGCCGACTGGTTCGGTATCCGGAGTATTTACGCTTCGGAGGATACGGTGGACGTGTTCAACCCTAAGGTAGTACAGTCCACGATGGGGGGGCTGGCACGCGTGCAGGTGCAGTATTGCAACCTCGAAACGTTGCTGAAAGAAGCGAATACTGCGGGAATGGAAGTGTATGGCACGTTCCTCGACGGGGAGAACCTTTATGGCGCGTCGCTTTCGCGAGGGGGAATAATAGTGATGGGCAACGAGGGGCAGGGGATTTCGGCTCCGGTCGGGGCATTATGTAACCGGCGGCTTACCATTCCGTCTTTCCCACCGGATGCCGCCACGGTAGAATCGCTGAACGTGTCGATGGCCACGGCCGTCACTGTGGCCGAATTCCGTCGGCGCCTGTTGTAAACTTCCCCTCATAATCCGATATATGGCAAAACTTAAAGAAAAATCTATGTGGTTCTGCACCGAGTGCGGTGCTGATTCGCCCAAATGGGAGGGAAGATGCCCTTCGTGCGGAGCTTGGAACACTATGGTGGAGGAGCGCGTCACTGCTCCCGCCGCCGGTTCCGGCAAGGCATCGGCGCGGCGGCAGCTTGCTCCGGCAAGTACCCCGCGCCCTGTATCGCAGATAGAGACCGTCGACGAGCCGCGCATACAGATGCCTTCCGAGGAACTTAACAGAGTGCTCGGCGGGGGGCTTGTGCCGGGTTCAATGGTACTCGTCGGCGGGGAGCCCGGTATAGGAAAGTCAACCCTCGTACTCCAGAACATCCTCGCCATCCGTTCGCGTCGTATATTATATGTGTCGGGCGAGGAGAGCGCCGTACAGATACGTATGCGCGCCGACCGCATAGGCCGTGTGAGCGACAACTGCTTCATCGTCACCGAAACCTCCCTTGAGAACATCATGGGGCATATAAAGAAACTCAACCCCGAGCTGCTCATCGTAGACTCCATACAGACAGTGGCTTCCGATGCCATAGAGTCGGCGCCCGGCTCGGTGAGCCAGGTGCGCGAATGTGCCGCCAGGCTGCTGCGTTATGCCAAGGAATCGGGTGTGCCGGTGCTCCTTATCGGCCATATCACCAAGGAGGGCTCCATTGCAGGGCCGAAAGTGCTGGAGCATATCGTCGACGCCGTGCTGCAGTTCGAGGGGGACCGCCAGTATATGTACCGCATACTACGTGCGATAAAAAACCGCTTCGGCAATACGTCGGAACTCGGTATCTACGAGATGTGCCAGCGCGGATTGCGCGAGGTCACCAATCCGTCGGAGATGCTGATGTCGCAGCAGGGGGAGGATGCGTTGTCGGGTTGCGCGATAGGGGTGACTCTCGAGGGGGCGCGTCCCTTCCTTATAGAGACGCAGGCGCTGGTGAGTACCGCCGCCTACGGCACTCCGCAGCGTTCCGTGACGGGATTCGACTCCAAACGCATGAACATGCTCCTCGCCGTTCTTGAGAAGAGGGTAGGGTTCAAACTCGCCCAGAAAGATGTGTTCCTTAATATCGCCGGAGGGATGAAGGTCGCCGATCCGGCCCTCGACCTTGCGGTGATAGCGGCCATCCTCTCCAGTAACGTGGATATGGTGGTGCCCCGCGGCGTATGCCTGGCGGGAGAAGTGGGTCTGAGCGGCGAGATAAGGCCGGTGACGCGTGCCGAGCAGCGTGTACGCGAGGCCGAGAAACTCGGCATGGAGACCATAATACTCCCCCGCAACTCGCTCAAGGGTGTCGACCTTTCGAGTATGGCCATAAAGGTGGTGGAGGTGTCGAAAGTTGAGGAAGCGTTCCGCCATCTTTTCGCCTGACGGCTGAAGCGCCGCGCGCGGTCGCCGCGGCATAAAACACTTTTTTTGAAAAAACTTTGAAAGGGAGTGCAACTTTTTGTAAATTTGGGCGTCAAACCTCATGAACGACTGATTTTCCGGGCTAAAGCCCGCCGACGTTTGAAATTTATCACCAATTATATTCCATAAGGAAATGAAAAAAATCTTTTCAAAGGTGTTGTTCCTGATGATAGGGATCTTCACCCTTTCCGTTTCGGTTCAGGCCCAGGGTATGCCGCAGATGCCTCAGCTCCCTGCCGACTCACTGGTGCGCCAGGGCGTTCTTCCCAACGGCCTCACCTATTACATCCGCCACAACGAGACCCCAAAGGGGCAGGCTGATTTCTACATAGCCCAGAAAGTCGGCTCGATCAACGAGGAGGATTCCCAGCGCGGTCTGGCTCACTTCCTGGAGCACATGTGCTTCAACGGCACAGAGAATTTCAAGGGCAACGAAGTTGTCAGCTGGCTTGAGACAAAGGGCGTGAAGTTCGGTTACAACCTCAACGCCTATACCGGTTTCGACGAGACTGTCTACAATATCTCCAACGTACCTGTCAATAACACCGCTGTAGAAGACTCGTGCCTCCTCATCCTGCATGACTGGGCCGACGGTCTGCTCCTCCTCCCCGAGGAAATCGACAAGGAGCGCGGCGTGATCCATGAGGAATGGCGTATGCGCAACGTTGGCACACAGCGTATCATGGAGAAGCAGCTTCCCGTGATGTACAAGGATTCCAAGTACGGCTACCGCATGCCTATCGGCCTGATGGAGGTTGTCGACAATTTCGAGCCTAAGGTGCTCCGTGACTACTACGAGACATGGTACCGTCCCGACCTGCAGGGTATTATCGTGGTAGGCGATATCGATGTTGACCGCATCGAGAACAAGATCAAGGAGCTTTTCTCGCCCATCAAGATGCCTGAGAATCCCAAGGTTCGCGAGTATGCCGAGGTTCCCGACACCGAAGGCACCATCTATGCCATCGACGCCGATCCCGAGCAGTCCAACGCCCGCGCCACCATCTATTTCAAGAACGATGTGCTCCCCCGCGAGCTCCGCAACACTCAGGTCTATCTGATGACTGACTATGTGACCGACATGATCTCCTCGATGCTCAATTCCCGTCTCGACGAACTGGGCTCGAGCGCCGATTCCCCCTATGCTGCCGCAGGTTCTTACTATGGCAACTTCTTCGCCGCCAACACCAAGGATGCTCTTGCCGTTGTGGCTCTCGGCAAGGACGGCGACATCACCCCGGCTCTCGCCGCCGTTTACCGTGAACTTCTCCGCGCTATCCGCGGCGGTTTCACCGCCAGCGAGTATGATCGTGCACGCGAGGAGTACCTCTCCGCACTTGAGAAAGCCTACAATAACCGCGAGAAAACCGAGAACGAGACTCTCGTCAACAAGTACGTGCGCAGCTTCATCGACGGTACTCCCATGATGGATATCGCCACCGAATACGACGCCATGAAGCAGATCGCCCAGCAGATTCCTGTGGAAATGATCAACATGGCAGCCAAAGAACTCATCAGCGACAACAACCGCGTGGTTTCGATCATGCTTCCCGAAAAAGAGGGTATGACACTTCCCACCGAGGCTGAGGTGGCAGCCGCTCTCGCAGCAGTTGACGGTGAGGATATCGCCGCCTTTGTCGACGAAGTCAAGGCCGAGCCCCTTATCCCGCAGCTTCCCGCTCCCGGCAAGGTTGTCAAGAAAGAGAACCTCGACAAATGGGGCGCCGAGAAATGGACCCTCTCCAACGGCGCTACCGTGGTTGTGAAGAAAACCGACTTCAAGGCCGATGAGATCGTGATGGACGCCCAGGCTCTCGGCGGCACATCCGCGCTCCCTGACGAGTATAACGCTACTCTGAAATTCCTCCCCATGGCCCAGTATCAGCACGGCCTCGGCGACTACACCTATAAGGATCTTCAGAAATATCTCCAGGGCAAGCAGTGCTCGGTCAGCTTCTCCTTCGACGACTACACTCGTGACATCAACGGCCAGACCACTCCCAAGGATCTTCCCGTGATGATGGAGCTTCTCTACATGGGCTTCACCAACTTCAACATCACCGCCGACGAATTCGCCGCCACCCAGAACATGATGACCGGTATTCTCCACAATCAGGAGAATACTCCCGATTACATTTTCAGCAAGGTTGCTTCGCAGGAGCTCTACAAGAACCCGCGCCGTGAGCCGATCTCAACCGCTGACATCAGCGCTGCCAAACTTGACCAGACGCTCGATATCATGCATAAGATGACCGCCAACGCCGCCGACTACACCTTCTTCTTCGTAGGCTCGATCGACGACAAGACCTTCCAGCCCCTTGTTGAGCAGTACATCGCTTCGCTCCCCGGCGATGCCGCAACCGCTCAGAAAGCTCCGGTATTCCCTGAGGCTCTTGCCATCAAGAACGGCGAGAAGATGTTCTCCACCACAACCCCGATGCAGACCCCGCAGGTTTATGTGCTCGCGATGGAATATGCGAACGTGCCTTACACCGCCGAGGAGCGTGCCGCCGCAACAGTAGCCGGCCAGATTCTGAGCCAGCGTATCCTCGATAAGGTACGTGAGGAGTGGGGCGCTTCCTATTCTCCCGGTGCAACCGCTTCGATGCAGCGTGTTTCCAACAAGTACAACTCGCAGGCTCTCGCCCAGTTCCCCATGAAACCCGAAATGAAGGCTCAGGTGCTTGACTATCTCGCACAGGAGTTCAAGGATATGGCTACCAACGTGACTCCGGCAGAAGTCGGCAAAGTCACCGAGTTCATGATCAAGATGGCCAAGGAGCAGAAAGAGAAGAACGACGCATGGGTCAACGGTATGGCCGGAGAGGCTCTCAACGGTGTGGATATTTTCACCGTGGCCGAAGAGGTTTACGGCAAACTTACTCCCGCCGACGTGCAGAACTTCATGAAGAAGCTTAACGACTCCGATACTTATCGCGTTATCCTTCTTGAACCCGCCGAATAACGACAGTCACCCTATATGAGATAGCAGCCATCCCGGTTATGCCGGGGTGGCTGCCTCTTTTTTGTATGGTTGTTTGGCTGTTGGCAGGATTATTGCTAAATTTGTAT
>URZG01000032.1 GCA_900552325.1 uncultured Porphyromonadaceae bacterium
ACGGCGTTGAGGTAGTGGTTGACCGACGACTGGCTGTAGTGGGTTTCACCTTTTGGAAGTATATTGCCCACATATCCGCTCTTCACCGAGTTGTAGCCATACTTGTTCATGAGGTCGTAAGCTTTGTCGAGGTGACGCTCGTAGTTGGGTATGGAGCCTGATGTTTAATGGTGCATCATCAGCTTTATGCCCTTGGAGTGGGCGTAGTCGTTAAGGGCGGCTATGTCGAAGTCGGGGTAGGGGGTCACGAAGTCAAACACGAAGTCCTTTTCCTTTCCGAGCCAGTCCTCCCAACCGATGTTCCAACCTTCGATGAGGAGCTGATCCATGCCGTTGTCGGCGGCGAAATCGATATATCGTCTTACATTCTCGTTGTTGGCCCCGTGATGTCCGTTGGGATTTGCCTTTGAGTAGTCAAATGTCGCGAGATCGAAGTTTTCGGCGTTACAGTAGGCCCACGAGCTCTTGCCGGTGATCATCTCCCACCACACTCCGATGTACTTCACCGGCTTGATCCACGAGGTATCCTCGTAGGCACAGGGCTCGTTGAGGTTCAGGATGAGGTTGGAGGCGAGCATGTCGCGGGCGTCGTCGCTCACCATCACGGTGCGCCAGGGGGTGTGGTCGGGGGTCTGCACGTATGCCTTCACTCCCTGTGCGTCGGGGGTCAGCCACGACTCGAGCACCATCGCCGAATCATCGAGGTTGAGATGCATGCATGAGTAGTTTACCAGCGCGGCCTCGTGGATGTTGATGTACAGACCGTCGTCGGTCTTCATCTGGAGGGAGGTCTGCAGGCCGGTGGGCGAGAACTGCGTCTGCGAGGCGTTGCCCGAAATCGACGACGCCATCAGCGAACGCACCTGCGACAGGCGCGACTCGGTGTAGTCGTACTCCTGCGTGTCGTAGTCGCCGGCGATCCACCAGGCGGTATGGTCGCCGGTGAGGGCGAACTGCGTGTGCTCCTCCCGGACGGGGAAATAGTCGAGATACTGCTGCACGGGGAATTCGTAGCGCAGCCCTATCCCGTCGTCATATACGCGGAAACGCAGGTTCATGAAGCGGCCGTGAGGGGGCTGGGCGAGTTCCACGAACATCTCGCGGTAATTGTTGCGGATCTCCTTGTTCTCGCCCCATACGGGCTGCCAGGTCTCGTCGAAATCGGTGACGGTGACATTCTTCACCTCGAACTTGTCCATCAGGTCGGTGGAACCTATGAGCTCCAGGCCGAGGGTCGAGGGCTTTATCACCGTCTTCCCCTTGTAGGACATATCGTAGGTGGGGCGTCCGTCCACCACATCGAAATTGAGGGTAACTTTGCCTCCCGGCGAGCTCACGGACGAGGCGCAGACCCCCTTGGCGCTCCCCGCGAGGAGGAGCGCCAAAGCGATATACATCGGTTTCATCAAACTTATTTAGAGAGTTTTACGATTTTGCATCCGTGAGGAGCCACATTGGCCTTGATCGAGGATGCGGTGCCTTCGTCGGCATGTTTCCAGAGGTCACGCACCTTGTAGGAGCCGTCGAGGCCGAGGTCGGCGAAATTCACCTCCACGGTGCGCGTGTTGTCGTCGCGGTTGAAAATACCCACAACCCAGTCGCCGCCGGTCAGCTGGCCGTACCATATCTGGTTGTCGGCATCGCCGAGCTTGTCGGTCAGGGGCTTGCCCACGAAACGGTCGGCGTTGAGGGCCAGCAGTTCGTCGTTGGTGTAGAAACGCAGGTTGTTGCCGATATTGTGGTACTGGTCGGCGATGGTCACCGGACCGCCCGCCATGAGCTGGAGGGATACCACGGTCTCGCGTTCGGCATCGGTGTCGAAGGTGTTCAGACGGATGAAGTCACCGTCGAGAATCACCTTGTCGCGCCCCGCGGCATGCGACCAGTACACAAATCCGTCGAACATATTCATGCAGTTGGGCCATGTGGCATACGACTGGCCGCGGTCGTGGGCCGAGCACTGCCACCATCCGCCGGTGCCGGTATCGGCCACGATACGCATCATGTTGCCGTACTGCGCCTCGAGGATGGCGTCATCATAGAGGTGAGGCATCACCACGGAGGTGAACACGCCGTATTTCTTGGCAGCCTGGGCGATATAGTTCATGGCACGGGCGTACACGTCGCGGCCGTAACCGCGTCCGCTTATACCCAGATAGCGGTCCTTGCCGTCCTCGTACCACGACATGAAGTCCATGCGGATATAGTCGATTCCGAGCTCGTGGTAGTGCTTGAAGAAGCCGTCGATATACTCGTATGCCCCGGGGTGAGTGGCCACTACCCAGCTGAAGCCCTCGGAGGCGTCGGGATAGGCCACAGGGTCGGAACCGTTGTATTTCAGGGAACCGAACGTATAGTCGGTGCCTTCAATCACGGTGCTTTCGGGGCCGTGGATCCACAGGGGATTGTCGTAGACGCCCACTTTCAGGCCGCGCTCCTTGGCCATAGCCACAAGGTCCTTGAGCGACATCGAGCCGTAGTGGGTCATATAGCCCGACTTGTCGTTGGCGCGCATGGGTATGAAGCCGTCGGTGCACACCATATCGTAGCCGTGGGGCTTGAGATCGCGCTCCATCCAGTCGAGGATTTTGGTCCATTCCTGCGCGTCGATATCCATCTCGTTGCCCGGCACGCCGGCGCGTTCCAGCTCGTAGCAGTATTCATATACGCTCCAGTACATCGGAGCCTTGAAAGTGTGGATGTTTCCCACCTCGGGAAGCTCGGGGAGCTCGAATTTCGGGGGGCGGCGCATCTCTATCTCGTCGGAGCAGCCGCAGAGTGTGGCGGTCAGGGCGAGCGCTGCCAGTATGTTTGTCTTAAAATTCATTTCAAGTATCTTTTAAGGTAATATTTCAGATAGCCTCGGCCTTTATCGTCCAGTCGCGGAGGTTGAAGGTGATGCGGTAGCGGCCGGCCTCGGTCACTTTCCACTGGTCGTCGGGACTGGTGGTGAACACGAAGTCATCGGCAGCCACGCCTGTGCGGTTGATCTCCACATTGGCCGACGAGGGACGCAGGAAGGGACAGGAGAAGGTGCCGTCGCGCTCCAGACAGGCCTTGAATGAGCCGGTCACCAGATTGCCCTCCCATACGAAGATATATTTGTCGGAGGGGTCGGCGGTGAACTCCTGGGCGTCGTCCATGCTCCAGCCGTTGGGGGTGGCGTCGCCGATCATGAAGAGGGTCGGGGTCTCGATCGGTTTCTTCTCCACAGCGGGGGGAGCGGCGAGATATTCGGCTTTGACAGTCCAGTGTTCGAGGTCGAAAGTGAGACGGTACTTGCCGGCGTCGGCTACCACCCACTTGTTGTCGGGGTTGGCGACGAACACGAAATCGGGGGTCTCCACACCGTCCTTGGTGATCTTTGTGCCGTTGTCGGCCGGACGGATGAATTCCACATCCCAGCTTCCGGGAGTGAGGCATGCCTTCATTTCACCGGCATTGAGGTCGCCCTCATAGGTGAAAATGTAGTCCGACTCACGGGTGAGCTGCACGGGATCGTCGATATTCCAGCCGTTGGGGGTGGCGTCGCCCACCATGTAGAGGGTCTGGGTCACGATCGGTTCCACGACAGGCTTGTCGGCAGCGCCGAGGTAAAGCGTGGAGTAGGTCCAGTCGCGCAGGTTGAAAGTCAGGCGGTACTTTCCCGACTCGTCGACGGCCCATTTTGAATCGGGATCGCCGGCATGCATGTCGAAAGTCTCGTCGGTTATGTCGGTGGAGGAGATTTTGCGTCCACCCTCCATCGGGCGTATGAATCCGGCATCCCAGCTGCCGGTGGTGAGGCAGAGTTTCATCTCCCCCTTGTTGAGGGTGCCCTCCCAGCTGAACACCAGGGGATCCTCCTCCGACTGGGTCATGGGGGTGGGATTGTCGATGGACCAGCCCGACGGTGTTGCGTCGCCGACCATGAACAGGGTCGAGGTCTTCAGCGGGAGCTGGCCGTCGATGATCACGAGATCTTTCTCGCTGTCGCAGCCGGTGAGGGCCACGGCTGCCATAGCCAGCAGCCCGGAGAATATATTCTTGATTTTCATGATAATATCATCTAAAGGATTAGCTGTTGTAGCCCGGGTTCTGCTTCAGGGCCGGGTTGGAGTTAAGGATCGGGCGCATGATCGGGAAAATCTCGGTGTGGCGGTCGGCGTCGGGAGTCTTGTCCCACCAGGAGCTGCTGGAGAATTTGCCGAAACGGATCAGATCCACGCGGCGGCGGCTCTCGGCGAAGAACTCGCGTCCCCACTCGTCGAGCATCTCGTCGAGGTCGAGGTTGGCCTTCCCTTCGGGAGCATAGAGCACATCGTCAAGACGGTCGGCAGGATAGTTGCGTCGGCGTACGGAGTTGAGGAGTTTGGCAGCCTCCGACTTCGATCCTGCGCGGAGTTTGCACTCGGCCAGAGAGTAGACGATCTCAGCCAGACGGATCTCGGTGAAGTCGCTCTCCATCTGGTGCGCGTCGTCATCGGAATAGAAGGGGTATTTGGCGAAGTGCCATCCCGAGTTGTGGTCGCCGGTGCGGAGATTCGACTCTTTCTGCGCTGGCCATTTGTCGGGCGACATCCCCTGGAAAGGACCTACGGCGTCGCGGATATAGAGGTCATAGGGGAGTTCCGGGGCGCGTACGCGCTTGGTCTGCCCGTTTTCGTCGACATACTCCAGGTAGCCGTAGAGGAACATGCCCTCGCGGGTGGAGTTGCCGAGGTTGCGGTAGAGTTTCATGCGCACGTCGCCGTCGTATTTGCGGAATTTCTGTACCGGCATACCCAGCTGATAGGTGTAGAGGTTGCCGTCGAGGTCATACGAGGGGGAGCAGGCGTATTTGGTGTTGTGGTCGCCGGCCTTTGCCTTGGAGTCGTTGAAGTAGTAGCGGGCGCGGGCCGGAACGGTCCACCAGTAGGTGTCGCTCTGATAGTTCCAGTAGGAATAGCCCTGGTCGCTGGGGAATCCGAAGATCACCTCGTCGCAGGTGTTGTTGTCCCAGTCGAAGGGGGCGTCCCAGCTGTCGGCGAGCTGATAGTTGCCGTAGACACCGTCGAGAATCTGCTGTGCATACCCGGCGCAGTCGCTGTAACGGTCCTGCCCCACATAAACCTCGGCGTTGAGGTAGAGGCGTACCAGCAGTGCGGCGGCCGAAGCCTGGGTCCACTGCCCCTGGTACTGTTCCTGGGTGCCGAGGGCATCCTTCTTTGTCAGCAGGGAGAGACACTCCTTGAGTTCTTTCTCGATGAAGTCGAACACCACCTGCGGCTCCACCTGTCCTTCGGTGTTGAGCGATACGTCGCGGAAGCTCACCGCAAGAGGCACATTGCGGAAGGCGTCGAGCAGACGCAGGTAGAACCATGCGCGGAGCACGCGGCACTGGGCGTTGAGGTTGTCGAACTCCGACTGCGATATGCCGAACTTGTCGGGGTCGAGATCGGCGAGGTCCTCGATCACATAGTTGCACTGCATGATGCCCTGGAAACAGCCGTTCCATTCGGTCTGGGCATCGCCGCCGTCCTCCACGTCCCACTGGTGGTAGTGCAGGCGGCGCCATTTGCCGCCGTCATCCCACCAGCCGTCGCGGGTCGGGGTTATCAGCTGGTCGGCTGTGAGCTCGTTGAGCACGTGACGGCTCTGGATGCTCCAGTAGGCGTGTTCGAAGGGGCGGAATACCGCGCGTACCACATCGCTTTTCGTATTGTAATAGTTGCCGGTGCCGACCTGGTCGTAGAGGGTCTCGTCGAGATCCGTACATCCCGAGAGTGCTGCCACACCGAGGGCGGCTAAAGCTATATTGCGGAGAAATTTCATTTCAGTATTATGTTTCAAGGTTTGGAGAGTGGATTAGAAATCAACCTGCACGCCCATGATGAACTGGCGGGTGGAGGGGAAGTAGGTGCGGGCGCCCGAGCCGTTGAGTGTGCCGGGGTAGAGACCGTTGACCTGATAGGTGGAGGGATCCACACCCGAGAACTTGGTGATGGTGAACACGTTCTTCACCGATCCGTAGACGCGGATGCGGTCGAGGAAACGGGTGTTGGGGAGCTTGATGGTATAGCCGAGGGTCACCATGTCGAGCTTGAAGTAGTCGCCGCGTTCGAGATAATAGTCGGTGACCACGGGGTTGGCCTGGGGATTGACGTCGAAGTTCTTGCCGTAGGCCTTCTTGAGGCGGTTGCCGGTGAAGTTGCGGTTGGCGTAGTAGAAATCGTGGATATTGAAGATGTCGTAGCCGAAAGCGCCGCGGAAGAAGAGCGAGAGGTCGAAGTTGCGGTAGCGGAAGTTGTGGGTGGTGGAGAGGGTGAACTTCGGCATACCGTTGCCCACGATGGTGCGGTCGGCGTCGGTGGCCTGCGAGGCACGGATTATATCGCCGTCCTTGTCATACACCAGCCAGTCACCTTCGGGATTGATGCCGGCGTAGCGCCACATGTAGAAGTTGCCGAGCGACTCCCCTTTCTGTATGCGCTGGAGGTCATAGTAGGGGTAGGGATCTTCCGTGCCGGCACCGTTGTAGTAGTCCTGGCCGATATATTCGGAGTTGGAGAAATCCACGAACTTGTTGCTCATCCATGTGCCGATGACGTTGAAGCTGTAGTCGAAGTCGCGGGTCTGCACGGCGTTGAAATTGAGGTCGAACTCAAAGCCGGTGTTCTTCATCGTGCCCACGTTGACGTAGGTCTCGTCGTGGAGGAAGGGGGGCACCGACACCTTGTAGGTACCGAGAAGGTCCTGCTGGCGGCGGTTGAAGTAGTTCAGCGAACCGTAGAAGCGGTTGTTGAACATCGAGAAGTCGAGACCGATGTTCCAGTTCTTGCCCTTCTCCCAGCGGAGGTCGGGGTTGACGTTCTTCGACGGGCCCCATACCTGGAAGTACTTGCCGTTGTAGAAATAGTAGCCGAAGCCGCTCATGGTGTTGAGCGAGAGGTAGCTGTCGAAGTTCTGGTTACCGGTCTCGCCGTAGTCGCCGCGGATCTTCAGGTCGTTGAGCCATGAGCGGGTGCCCTCCATGAATTTCTCTTCGGAGATGCGCCAACCCAGCGAGAAGGCGGGGAAGTTACCCCACTTGTGGTTCGCGCCGAATTTCGACGAACCCTCGTGGCGGATGGATGCCGTGGCGAGGTATTTGCCGGCGTAGTCGTAGCTGACACGGGCGAAGAAGGCGATCAGTTTCGCATCGTTCTTGTAGCTGCCCATGAGCACTTCGCCCTCCTCCTTGGCCAGTTCGCCTGATCCGAGGTTGTCGGCGCCGAGGCCGTCGTTGGGGAAGTCCTTGTTCTCGGCGTTGAAACCGGAATACTGCGAGTACTGGTAGGAGTATCCGGCCATGGCCTTGATATTGTTCTGCCCGAAGTGGGTGTTGTAGTTGGTCAGCCACTCGAAGATGTACTGGCGTTCCTTGGAGTAGGAGCGCGAGGCCTCACCTTCGCGTCCGGCGTTGATGGCCAGGGTGCTTGTGGAGGGGCGGAACCAGGAGTTGTTGTTGGAATACTGGTGGTCGGCGAACGACACCTGAGTGTTGAGGGTATGGTTGGAGAGGTTCTTGGCAAGCAGCGGGAGTAGATTGAGGCGCACCGACGCATCCCAGTCGAGGAGTTTGGTGTCGGCGTGGTCCTTCTCGAGCACCTGCTTCTCCACCGGGTTGTAGCCTACCACCTGACCCTGGAAATTATAGTAGCGGTTGGGATTCTCGGGGTCCATGATGGGAGTGGTAGGGTTGGCCTCGATGGCGTTCTTGAACACGCCCCAGTCGGCATTGTCGCGGTAGATGATGCGGGGAGCCATGTTGAGGTTGACGGTGAAGAGGCCGCCCTTCGTGGTGTGGCTCACGGAGGCGCGGGCGCCATATTCCTCACGTTTGGAACGCAGGTCGATACCGTGGGCGTAACGGTAGTCGGCGCTCACGCGGTAGTTGGAGCGCTCGTTGCCGCCGCTCACCGACAGGGTGTGCTGCTGGGCGAAACCTGTGCGCGACACGGCATCGAGCCAGTTGGCGTTGCCGCCGAGGTCCACGCCGGTGTCACCCCATCCCAGACGCACCTCGCGGTAATCGTCGGCGTCCATCATGTCGAGCTCGTTCTTGATCTTGTCCCACGAAAGCTGGGCCGAGTAGGAGGTGTGGATAGCGCCGTCCTTGGAACCCTTCTTGGTGGTGACGAGGATCACACCGTTGGAACCGCGGGTACCGTAGATGGCCGATGCGGCGCCGTCCTTGAGAATGTCGAACGACTGGATGTCATTGGGGTTGAGGTTGGTGAGATTGCCGCCGGGCACGCCGTCGATCACAATCAGCGGGCCGAGGCCTGCCGAACGCGACGAGACGCCGCGGATCTGGATACTGGCCTGGTTGTTGGGGTCGCCGGCACCGGTGTTGGTGATCGACACGCCGGGCACCTTGCCCTGGATCATCATGGAGGGGTCGAGGGAGCTTACGGTAAGGAAGTCCTTCTCACCTACGTGTGAGATCGCCGAGGTCAGCTCTTTCTTGTCCATCGTGCCGTAGCCGATGACCACCACCTCGTCGAGGACGGCGGAATTCTCCTCCATCCTTACGTCAACGGTCGTGCGTCCGCCTACGGCTTCGGTAACCGTCTTGTAGCCTATATAGGAGAACTGGAGTTTTGAATCGGGATTCACCTTGATGGTGTAGTTTCCGTCGATATCGGTGGCGGTGCCGGTCTTGCCGCCGGGCACAATCACGCTCACTCCGATAAGGGGTTCACCCGAGGGATCGGTAACCGTTCCCGTCACACTGATCTGCTGGGCCGACAGGCATTGGATGCCGGTGAGCAACATCAGCAAAAGGAACAGATGCCGCAGGAGGCTTTTACATTTTTCCATTTGGTCGTGATATTAAATTCTTGGTTTCGGATTATTGTCGTGTAAGAATTGTCGTGTAAGAGTTTTAGCCGGAGGCCCGGCAGGTTTGCAGTGCAAAGTTATATATAAGGAGCGTCCGATGTCAATGCCATGTAAAGAAAAAGTAGTTGTTTTTAAAGCGATTCATATTGATAATCAGCATAATATCCATAATCACATACCCCTTTTATGTAGCTGATCCGATAGTCCGGATACGGTTGTAGGCAAGATTTTACGGGCTCTTCAGGCAGAGATCAGGAGCTTGCCCCGCGGCCGATCTTGAGTATTTCGGTCTCGAGCAGGTTACGGTCGCCGCGCGCCTTGTTGCGCACCTTGGTCCGGTAGTTGTAGATTGTGGTGAGGGAGTAGCGGAGGAAGCGCGCTATGCGGTCGCTGTCGGAGATGCCCAGACGTATCAGGGCGAATATGCGCTGCTCGGCGGTGAGGCTCCCTTCGCGTTTGGGGATGATGGCCTCCTCGGGGAGAAGAAGATCGTTGAGGTCCTCCACGAAAGTGGGGAAAAGGGAGAGGAACGTCTTGTCGAACTGGTCGTAGAACGCTTTCAGCTCCTGGTCTATCATGGTGGATGATTTCACCAGAGCCTTGAGGTCGTCGGACTTTCCGGTGCTGACGAGTTTGCCTATGGATTTGCGGTAGGAGTCGAGTTTCTCGATATACGCCACACACTGGTCCATGTAGCGGCCGATGTAGGTTTCCTTGAGTTCCGAGATCTCGGCGATGGCATTGTATGCGTCGGCGAGTTTGGCGTTGGAGGATTTCAGCTCTTCGTTGAGTCGGTTGAGCGATTCGTTGACCTCCTCCACCTCGCGCCGGGCACGGGCGATACGTGCCATCTGCTTGCGCATCATCAGCATCAGCACGATCAGCACCAGCGACAGCGCCGTGATGATGACGATAGCCTTCACAAGAGTGCTCTGCTGTTTGTGCACCTTCTCGATGTAGATGGAATTTATCATCGGATAGTAGGCGTTCAGCTCCACTATGCGCTGGCGGGCATTGCTTTTGGCGGCATCGTCGACCGCGATAGTCAGAAAATGATAGGCACGGTCAAGGTCACCCTCCTTGTAGAGTAGCAGGGCGAGCTGACGCAGCGATACGTACTCGCGCACCGAGGCTTTCATGTCGGAGATCGCCGAAAGGACCAGATACCTCTTCTGGCTGGCGAAATCGCCGGTCATGCCGTAGGATTCCGAGAGAGTCCAGGCGCAGATGGCCATCTCGTGCTCAGAGAGACGATTAGAGGATATGAAGTCGTTCAGCTCCTTTATCGCTTTCCAAGGCTCGCCGTTGACGTTGTACTTGTCGGCGCTTGTCACGGCGTAGCCGAGCGTCCCCGGCTCGTTTATGGCCAGAAGTGAGTCGCGATACTGCTCCGTGATGACGCGGTAGCGCTCCTTCTCGCCCGGAAAAGTGGCGAAATCTGCCAGACTGCCGTAGACCGTGCGCACCGTGTGGAAATAATACGGTTCAAGATAAGGGGGGATATCCTCCCGCTTCAGGGAATCAATGATCTCCACCGTCTCGCGGTACATCCCCGTGGCGCTCAGCACATTGGCACGGTGTAGCCGGGCATTGGCCACAAGGGCCGGGTCGCCGATACGCAGCGCCACGGCCTCCTGGCGGAGACTGATGTTGTAGGCGGAGTCGGTGTTGAACGGGAGGTATTCGTCGAAAAGCTCACCCAGCGCCCGAAAACGGCTGTCGTCGTCCGTAGCCGAATCATAACGGGCATGCAACGCCTGCAGACGCGTCTCTTTCTGGCGCAGATACGTGGGCCGGTTGGCTATCACCTCGTCGAGCTGCTTCATGAGCGAGTCAATAGAGGTCTTTCCGGAGTCCGCGCTGAGGCAGACCCCGGAAAGGAGTATGGCTATCAAAAATAAAAAAACGTGTCTTTTCATTTCCGATTACAAATTTATGAAAATTTCTATTCGCAGCCAAGAGGGGGTATCAAAATCGCCTGAAACGGTTTCGCCGTAGGGACGCTCCGCGGAGCGTCCGAAAAAGAACTGAGTTTCAGCCGTTTATGCGGAGCTCCACGGAGCGTCCCTACAGGTGGCCGGTGTCCGGCGATTTTGCCTTCGGGATCTCGCGCCGTATCACTTCACGAATATCTTGCGGGCTGCTGTGCCCGACACCGCTATGCAGAATCCGCTGCCGGGTGCCTCCAGCGGCATCCCCTGCAGATTGTAATAACGGGTGGCGTCGGCGGTATCGCCGGCGGCGACCGCGCTGACCGACGATGAGCCTGCGGCGGAATCGGGCACCGCATCCTCGCCGAGCCATGTGCCGCGAAGTGTCTCGGTGCGGGTGTTCAGCTCCAGGCGGTAATATCCGTCGCGCGAGATAGTCCATTTCACGTCATCGCCTCCGGAGATACGCGCTCCGCTCTCCCCCTCCGCAGGTGCATCGGGGGTGTAGGGATGGTAAGTGGCCGAAGACCAGTCGCGTGCGGTGAGAATCTTGAATTTCGAGGGCTCGTCGGGGAGTTTCACCGAGCCGTCGGGATTCAGCGACGAATCCCAGCCGTAGCGCAGCTCACCCTCCCACACCATTACGTCGGGATCGGTTTCCGACGGCACGAAACGGCAGTTGCTGTCATCCCAGTAATTCCACGCGCGTTCGCAGCAGCCGCCCACCAGATAAAGCTCCGCGGCAGGGGTATATCGCCGGGCCGAACAGGTGTTGGCTCCTTTGTCGATGTAGATACTGTAATCGCCGGGCACAGTCACGCTCCATCCCGCCGCCTCCGAGCCGTCGGTGGCGTAAAGGGGTGAATAGAATCCGGCGCCGAACGTTATGTCGACCTGCGGGAAACGGGGACCGTAGTACGAGGTGCCCTCACCGCGGACGGGGGTATCCATCATCACCAGCGAGCCGGGGCGGAGTGTCACCACCCCCTTGAATTCCACACCGGCGTCAGCAAGCGCCTGCGGCGCGGTGCTTTCACCTGTGGCCGAGCCGGTGATGTACACCGCCGCCGGACGTTCCGACGAGGGAGTGTAACGCACCGCCTTCATCATCATGGAGGTAAGATCTACCGTGAGGGTATAGCGCCCGCTCTCGGGCACCTGGAACTTGCAGTCGAGTTCGCCCGGAAGGGTCCACGTGCAATGGAAGTCTACGGGATATGCCCTACCCTCCTCCACCGTGAGATTGCCGAGCGACGACACGATGTGTTTATGGAACTCGCGCGTGTTCTCGAACTTGAAATCCTGGCCGGCCACGAGGTCGCCCGTCCATTCAAAGACACCGTCGCTGATAAGGGAGAACTGCGGGGCTTTCCCGAGGTCCCATCCGGCATCGATAGCCGGGCCTATGATGTAGAGCTGACTGTATTCAATCGAGTTCGACATATCCTGCGCGGAAGCGCCGGCCGCACACAGGGCGGCTACCCCGGCAAATAGGTTGCGTATTATGGTTTTCATCGGGTGATCTTGCTTATTAAGGTTTCATTGTCGGCTTTTACACGGCAGATGTAGACCGCCGGAGAGAGCCGCGAAAGATTCTCGCTGACAAAGGCCACGTCGTTATAGCGGCGCGACAGACACTCCACCCCCGCGAGACTGCACACCGAGAGGTCGACCTCCGACCGGCTCGTGCCGAAAACAGCCGTCAGCGCACCGGTGCTGCGGTCATAGGCCAGCGCCGCACGGTCTTCCGCCACACGGTGGAGAGCCACCTCTCCGGAATAAACCACCTTCACTTCGTTTTTAGATGTCACAGGGCTTTCGGGCACTTTCACTGTGAGCACTCCGCCGTCGAATTCCCAGGCCGAACGGTCCACGGGGTTTCCGTTGAGGGTAACGCTGACGGGGGCCGTAACGTTATGGATCTTCATGGTCCATGCACGTGTGGCACGGAGGGCCGACACGTCGGCTCCGGCGCCGTTCACGCGCGGATTGACTGTATAGGTCTCAGTAAGACCGTCGACGGTATGGGCGAACGAAGTAGTTGCGAAATCGGTATCGTAGTCGCTGTTGTCGCCGGCATCCTCATAAAGCGAGCCGGTGCCGTCGGCTCCCCCGATGATATTGAGCACAATCTCCGCCGGACGCTCGGTGACGTTCTTTACCGACGCGGGGTTAAGAGGCACCACCGAACCGGCGCGGTAGAAATAAGGGATCTGTGCATCGGTGAAATGCATGGTGCGCACACAGGGGCCTTCGATCAGCTCGCCGGTGGAAGCGCTCCACCATTCACCCTCCGGGAACCATATCTCCTTGGCAGCCGAGCCGCCGGCACCGGCCTCGGTGACAGGCGCCACCAGGATATCGTCGCCGAAGAAATACTGCCCTTCGTAGGTGTATGCCTCCTCGGCCTCGGGATATTCGTAATACATCGGGCGGCACATACCGATGCCGGTGTCGTATGTGGCGCGGGCCATAGTGTAGATGTAGGGGAAGAGGGTGTAGCGCAGCCGGACGGCGTCGCGCATCAGCGGGAAATTGGAGAATTTCCATATACGGCGCTCTATGCGGTCATCCTTCGTGGCGTGGGTGCGGAAAATCGGGGTGAACA
>URZG01000033.1 GCA_900552325.1 uncultured Porphyromonadaceae bacterium
ATGGTGAAGGATTTTGATCTCGAGCAAATGAACTTCGGGCGCCTCGGACTCCTTATAATAAAAGGGTTCGACAATGTCGACGAAATCAACTACTACCTCAAGGTGCTCAACGAGAGCGCCCAGCTGAAACTTCCTCCCGAGGTTCGGCCCGTGGTGATTTCAAAGGCGAACTTCGACAAGATGCTCCAGTCGGGCCGCTCGTTCGATGATTATTTCAATTATATGCGCGACAAGACCTACGAGGAGACCCAGCAGAGCGTGCTCCCCGAGGAACTGATAGAATCGCTGCGCGAGGCCGAGGAGGCTGAGGCCCGGCAGGCCGAAGCCGCCGGTAAGGACGCCGGGAATCCTGACGCTGAGGTTTACGAGGAAGAGTCGCTTCCTGAAAAGGAAGAGGATATAATCGAAGAGGTTCCTGATGAAACTGAACCTGAAGTGATACCTGCTCCGGAACCGACCGTCGCTCCAGAAGCTGAGCCGCAGAAAGAGCCGGAAACAGTTCCCGAACCCCAGGCCAAACCTGAGCTTGCTCCTGAACCCGAGGCCAAGCCCGAGGGTGCGCCGCAGCAATCCCCGCAGCCGGCGAAAGAGGCTCCAGAACCTCAGCAGCCTCAGCCTGCGACTCCGACTCCGAAGAAAGAGGTTCCCGCGCCCGCGCCGAAACCAGTTCTTCCGGATTATCCTGAAGGCTCCGAAGGAGATGATCCGCTCCTTGACTGAGCCGTACAACTGAAAACTATTATGGCATGAGTGAATATTCCATACTTTGGGCCGATGACGAGATTGATCTTCTGAAGCCCCACATACTTTTCCTCCGCTCCAAGGGGTATGAGCCCGTGACGGTCAACAACGGCCGCGACGCCCTCGAACTTGTGGAGAACCGCCATTTCGACCTGGTGATTCTCGACGAGAACATGCCCGGCCTCACCGGCCTGGAGACTCTGCAGCGCATCAAGGAGATAGCGCCGCAGACTCCGGTGATAATGATCACCAAGAGCGAGGAGGAGAATATCATGGATCAGGCCGTGGGCAACAACATAGCCGACTATCTCATCAAGCCGGTGAACCCCATGCAGATACTCATGTCGATAAAGAAGAATCTCCACAGCGAGAAACTGGTGTCGGAAACCACCGCACAGGATTACCGCCAGGAGTTCATGAACATCTCGCAGATGATCAACTCGGCCTCGTTGATCGACGACTGGTACCGCCTGTATGAGAAACTTGTGGCGTGGGAACTGCGTCTGGCCCAGACCGATACCAATATGGACGAGATGTTGCGCCAGCAGAAAGCCGAGGCCGACTCGGAGTTCTTCAAGTTTATCCGGCGCAATTACGAGGACTGGATTACGGATCCGGCGCAGCCGGGGCGTCCGGTGATGAGTCACGAGATTTTCAAGAACGAGGTTTTTCCGCTTCTCGACGACGGCAAGCAGGTGTATTTCGTGCTGATCGACAACTTCCGCCTCGACCTTTGGCTGTCGGTAAAGCCGATGTTGTCGGAATTGTTCACGATAGACGAACGTCTCTACACCTCTATTCTCCCCACTGCCACCCAGTATGCGCGCAACGCCATATTTTCCGGCCTGATGCCGCAGGAAATAGCGCGCATGTTCCCCCATCTGTGGGTCGACGAGGATGAGGACGAGGGGAAGAACCTCAACGAGAGCGAGCTGATAGCGTCGTTTTTCAGCCGTTACCGGCGACAGTGCAAGTTCTCCTACAATAAGATCAACGATTCCACTGGCGGCGAACGGCTTCTGCGCGAGTTCTCCAATCTGGAGAAGAATCAGCTTAATGTTGTGGTGGTGAACTTTATAGATATGCTTTCTCATGCCCGAACCGAGAGCCGCATGATCCGAGAGCTGGCCCGGACGGACGCCGCTTACCGGTCGCTTGCAGAGTCGTGGTTCCGCCACTCCACGGCTCTGGAGCTTTTCCGCCGCATGGCCCGCTCGGGTGCGAAGGTGATTGTGACCACCGACCACGGCACCGTGCGCGTGGACAATCCCGTGAAAGTCGTCGGCGACAAGAACACCAACACCAATCTCCGCTACAAAGTAGGAAAGAACCTGGGCTACAACGCAAAACAGGTATATGAGGTGAAGCGCCCGCAGGCACTGGGACTCCCGTCGCCCAATGTGTCGTCGGCATATATCTTCGCCGGCAACAACGACTTTTTCGCATACCCCAACAATTACAACTACTACGTGCAATACTATACCGACACCTTCCAGCACGGCGGCATATCGCTCGAGGAGATGTTGATTCCGTTAGTGACACTTACACCTAAAAACCAATGAACCGAACCATTACCATAACATCCGAGGCCGATCTTGACCGCGCTGCCAAGGAATTTGTCACCCTCATGGGCGACGAGACAGTATATGCCTTCAACGGCCCGATGGGCGCCGGAAAGACCACTTTTATCCGCGCGCTATCGCGTGCCCTCGGTGTCAGCGACGACGAGGCCAACTCACCCTCTTTCTCCATAATCAACGAATACCGCTCCGACACTACCGCCGAACTGATATATCATTTCGACCTCTACCGCCTCGATAGTGTCGACGAGGCCCTGGAAATCGGGGTGGAGGATTATTTCGATTCCGGCGCACTGTGCCTGCTGGAGTGGCCCGAACGTATAGAGCCGCTTCTGCCCGACGACACGGTAATCGTGGATATCAAGGTCAATCCCGATGAATCGCGCACTCTAACCCTGCGCCGTGCCGATGATGAATGAGACGCCATGCGAGCTTAAAAGGCTCTGTGACGCACCCTGTGTGATAGAGATAGCCGACTCGCTTCCGTCAACCAACACGGTGCTCAAGGGGATGGCGGCGGAATTGCCGCACGGTTACACCCTCTCCGCACGCGAGCAGACGGCGGGGCGCGGGCAGCGGGGCAACACATGGGAGTCGGAGCCGGGGATGAACCTTACATTTTCCATCCTCCTGCGTCCGAGGCATATCGCCCCGGCCGGTCAGTTCGTTATTTCCGAGGCTGTAGCCGTGGGGATTTCCGAGGCGATCGACCGCCTTCTCCCGGCCGGTATGGAAACCCGCATAAAGTGGCCAAACGATATATACGTAGGCGACCGGAAGATCTGCGGCATCCTTATCGAGCACACCATCGGCTCTGCGGCGGTCATCTCGCATACCGTGGCCGGAGCCGGTATCAATGTCAACCAGCGGCGTTTTCTGTCGGACGCGCCCAATCCGGTGTCTCTTTGGCAGCTGACCGCTGCGGAACATGATACCGAAGCGTTTCTGAAGAATGTCGCCGAGGAGGTCTTACGGAAATTCGAGTGGGTGGATGGTGGCAGCCAAAGGGGTGCCTCCGACCTTCACCGGCGTTTCATGGCGAAGTTGTGGCGAAACGACGGACGGCTGCATCCTTTCCGCCTACCCGACGGCACGGATTTCTTGGCTTCGATAGGCGACGTGGCGCCCGACGGAAGACTTACACTCGTTGACCGTGAAGGAAAAGTGCGCCGGTTTTACTTCAAAGAGGTGGCTTTCGTGCTTTGATTCCGTTTGAAATTCGTATCTTTGTACTTTCCCAAACCAACTGATGGCAAAGAACGACAACCATACCGCCGACGGGAAGGCCGGAAGCCCCCTGTTCTCGATTATCACGGTGACCTACAACGCTGAGGCCACGGTGGGCGTCACACTCGACAGCGTGCGCTCGCAGACGTGCGCACTGTACGAACATCTGATAATCGACGGAGCCTCGTCCGACGGCACTCTCGCGCTCTGCCGTCAGGGTGCTACTGACCGCCAGCATATTCTCTCGGAACCTGACCGCGGACTGTATGATGCGATGAACAAAGGGATAACCCGTGCCTCGGGGAAATATCTGATTTTTCTTAATGCCGGCGATGCCTTTCATGCGCCCGACACGCTTCAGAAAATCGCGAATACCATCCTGGCCGGGAATTATCCCGGAGTGGTCTACGGGCAGACCGATATCGTGGACGCCTCCCGCCGAAAGGTGGCCGACCGGCATCTTATCGCACCCGAAAAGCTGACGCTGAACAGTTTCGCCGACGGTATGGTGGTGTGCCACCAGGCTTTTGTGGCGCTCCGGCGCATCGCGGGGAATTTCGACCTCCGGTACAGATATTCCGCCGACTATGAATGGTGTATCCGCGTACTCCAACATTCCCGGCACAATGTGCTGATTCCGGAGAGTATCGTGGATTACCTCGCCGAAGGGATGACTACCCGCAACCGTATGGCGTCACTGAAGGAGCGTTTCTGCATCATGTGTCATTATTACGGCACACTGCCTACGGTATGGCGCCATCTGAAATTCATTCCGAGGTTTTTGCGCAGGCGCCGTCAGGAGAAAAATTTCTGAATCATATCCTGTAAGGATGATAATACTCAATACTACTTTTTTTGCAGAAGAGGCGATAGCTCCTGCTGTGCTCGGGTGGCTGCGCGACGTATATGTGAAATCGGTCGAGGCCGCAGGGCTCTTCACCGATGTGGAGCTGGTGCGTGTCATCGAGCCCTCCGAACCGGGTGCGGTGAGTTTCGCATGCCGCTGCGCGTGCGGTTCGCTCGAGGCGGCGCGTTCGTGGCATGATTCTTCGGCCGTGATAGTAAGGGACGAGCTTCACCGCCTGTGGGGGCAGCGTGCCTTGTGGTTCACAACCTACATGGAGCGCCTATGAAAGCGGGGGAGTCTGAAATTCACTCGGTAGGGGAGAGCCGTTCAGGCGCCGAGTGGGATAAGGTATATATCGGCATCGACCCGGGCACGAACGTGATGGGATACGGTATTCTCGGCATCAAAGGACGCAAACCGTCGATGATCGCCCTGGGGGTGATAAAACTCTCGCGGTTCGACAGCCATTATCTGCGTCTTAAGCACATCCATGAGCGCGTGTCGGGTCTTGTAGGGCAGTATCTCCCCGATGAGATGGCTATAGAGGCGCCGTTCTTCGGCAAGAACGTACAGTCAATGCTCAAATTAGGCCGTGCGCAGGGTGTGGCCATGTCGGCGGCTTTGGAGCGCGACATCCCGATTACCGAATATGAACCCCGTAAAATCAAGATGGCGATAACCGGCAACGGTGCCGCCTCCAAGGAACAGGTTCAGGAGATGCTTCGCCGCATCCTCTCGATTCCTGCCGACATGATGCTTCCCGAACTTGATGCCACCGACGCCCTCGGCGCCGCCCTCTGCCACCATTACGAGCAGTTGCGCCCGCAGGCTGCCGCAGGGCCGCGGTCGTGGAAGGAGTTCATCGCCCGAAATCCCGGGCGTGTGAAGTGATCCGGAAGATTCTTAAATGAAAATCCGGCTCATGCCTGCGCGCTGCAGGTGAGCCGGATACTCGTCTTTTCAGGAAAAACGGGAATACGGGGGCTTACCCTCACGGGTACATCGGGCTCTGAATGAGTCTGTGCTCATTTTTTACAGATATGCCCCCGCTCAAAAAATAATATCGCGTTTATGTGCGTTATTTGTTAAATTCCTCATCGCTCTTTGTGGGCACATGCTCGAAGATCTTGCCGGTCAGAAGCGCTTCCTGCTGCAGACCCACGGCACGCCATACCGGTTCGCCGTTCTTGAAGAGTATGAGTGTGGGCACCGACTGCACATGATAGCGGGCGGCGAGTTCGGCATTACGGTCGATATCCACCTTTACGATGTTGCCGTGGTCGCCTACTTTCTCTTTGACCTGTTCGAGGATGGGTGACTGCATTTTGCACGGGCCGCACCATGTGGCGAAGAAATCCACGAGAGTGGGGCGCGATTCATTGATGAGTTTATTGAAATCGTCCATAGTTTTTATTTTTAGTTTCTGACAATACAACGCCTGGGCAATGCTGTATGTTCGTGGAAAATTCGTAACTTTGCCCTTGTTAACGATAGATAACATCATGACTTCAATGATAGATATTAAAGGCACCGGAGTGGCCCTCGCCACGCCGTTCAACGCCGACTTCACCATAGATTATCCCTCGCTCGGCCGGCTGGTGGATTACCAGATTGAAAACGGTGTAGATTACCTTGTTGTACTCGGCACTACCGGCGAAGCCGTTACCATGACCTGGCAGGAGCGTGTGGAAGTGGCCCGGTTCGTGGCCGAACACGCGGCGGGGCGCATACCCCTTGTGCTCGGCATGAGTTCCAACGCCACAGTTTTCCTTGCCGACCAGTTGCGCAACTTCGACCTGACGGGATATTCGGCCATCCTTTCGGTGGTGCCGTTCTACAACCGCCCGTCGCAGGAGGGGATGTACCGCCATTTCTCAGCGATAGCCGAGGCGTCGCCCCTTCCGGTAATCCTCTATAACGTGCCGTCGCGCACGGGCGCTAACCTCGAGGCCGCCACAACCCTGCGTCTGGCCAACGCCTATCCGGGCAAGATTATCGGCATCAAGGAAGCCTCCGGACGCATCGGGCAGATACGCGAGATCATAGAGAAGAAACCCGACGGATTCCGGGTTATTTCCGGTGACGACGCCCTTACACTGCCGCTGGTCGCTATGGGAGCCGAGGGTGTTATTTCTGTAGTGGCCAATGCGTTGCCGGCGCGTTTCAGTTCGATGGTGCGCCTGGCGCTTGAAGGCCGTTTCGCCGAGGCCGGAGTTATCGACCGTCCGATGCAGCCCCTCTACCGCTACCTGTTCACCGACGGTAATCCCTCCGGAATCAAATCGTTGCTGAATATAATGGGCTTCGCTGAAGATGTGCTCCGTCTGCCGCTTGTGCCCGTTACTCCCGCCACCCGTCAGGCGCTGCAGGCCTCACTGGCCGCGCTTGAAAACGCGAACTGACGGCCTAATCCCTTTCGTCGCTACAAAGCGCGAAATCATCAAGTTGGTGGTTTCATAAATAATTTGTAACTTTGCACCCATAAATGGCCGAAGCTCAGTCGCGGCCATCTCCCTCCGGTCCGGTAGCTCAGCTGGATAGAGCAACAGCCTTCTAAGCTGTGGGTCTTGGGTTCGAATCCCAACCGGATCACCAAAGAAGGTCTTCAGCAATGAAGACCTTTTCTTTTCAAAAATATTCACTGCCTCTGATGCTCAGTCAGTTATCCATTCTTTTGAGGCAGTATATAAGGTGGTAACACCATCAAAAAAAAACGAGAAAAAGCGACACACTTGGACGTAAAAAGCCCCCTCGGGACGGTTTTTGTGTTACCGTAGCTGTGTTACCAATCTCACAAATGTGTTACCATTATGAGTAAGTACGTCAGATTATTCTTCAACCGGAAGAAGAAAGCCACAACAACAGTGGCAGGAGCCATTGAAATCGTAGTTTGCCTACAAAGGGAACGCTGTTATTTTCATTCAGGACATAACGTTACCCTCGACCAATGGGAGAATGGAATGGTGGTTAATCATCCGCGTGCCGTTGTTATCAATGAGGAAATCCAAAAGAAAGTGACAGAGTTTGAGCATATTCTTATAGCCATGCAGGTGAATAAGGATGATATGACCATTGCCCAATTCAAAACATACCTAAGTGCAGACGGTGGCAATCGCCGTAATTTTATGGCATGGCTCAGGGAACGTATCAATAATCGTCCGCTTCGCGAAGGTACTCGAAAAGGGCATTTAACCACATACAAAGCACTTGAACGATTCGACAAGTTCAAAACCTTTGATGATGTAACCTTGCAACATATCTATCAGTTCGACCTTTTCATAAGGGAGGAGCAAACCTGTACGATGAAAGGGAAGCCAATCATAAGAAGCCAGGCTGCCATCCACAACTATCACAAACGGTTTAAGTCGTATGTAGCTGAAGCTTTCCGTCTCGGACTTATCAAGGAAAATCCATACGAGCGTTTTCAAGATAAACGTGGGGAGAAAAGCGACCGTCCTCACCTCACCGAAGCACAAGTGAAAAAGCTAATCCGGATGCGGGAAGAAAGCACGGATGCCGCAATGAACAGGTATCTTGACTTCTTTCTCTTCCAGACTTTTACAGGCATGGCATATAGCGATGCCAAATCATTCGATTATGAACAGCACGTTGTCACCATTGATGGCAAAGATTACATTGACGGACATCGTATAAAGACAGGAAATGAGTTTGTAACCCCCATTCTACCAATTACACAGAAAATCTTGGAACGTAACAATTACAAGATGGAAATAACCTCCAATCAGAAATACAACCAATTCCTTAAAGGTATAGGCTTGGCTCTCAATTGTTCTTTCCCATTAACCACACATATTGCCCGCCATACATTCGCCTGTACGGTGGCTCTCGGACAGGGTATATCCAAAGAGGTATTACAATTTATGATGGGGCATACCTCAATAAAGACAACTGAAATTTATGCAAAGTTGCCAATGCAATATGTGTCGCAGAATATTGGGGATAAGATGTTCAGAGCGTGGAAGTAAAAATTCAAAAGGGAGATGATGAAAAACATCTCCTTTTTGTTTGCTATTTATGCAGATGGCAAATTAACGATAATCAATTGTCAAGGAATTTCTTACTACTGCTGAAAATCAATATTATATACAGTCCAAGAAACAAGCCGGGTACATTAACTCCCGGAAAACAACTTAAAGATGGTGACAAGGGTTCGATTATTTCAATTTCCTGACTATCTCCCTACATCCTTTCTCGATGGTATTGAAGCATGTGTAATATACCTGTGCTGACTGATAGTGAGGATCCGGGAGGTCTGAAGATTCTCCGAAACAGATGTCGTTAAATAATGCGATACAATTCCAATGTGATGGATCCAATAACCGCATCACTTCGGTCTTATGTTGCCTTGTCATAACAATGATTCGGTCGGCTGCATTAACCAATTCCGCAGTTATCATCACTGCCTTACCACCCATCGAATATCCATGCTCCGCCGCTATTTGACACATGATTCCTTCACGTTCTTGCCCGTATGGGACATCTGTTCCACATGATAGAATCTCAATGTCTTCAAGGCTTGTTTCCTGAATCATTTTTCTCAATATGACCTCGGCAACTGCCGAGCGGCTTGCATTACCGGTACACACAAATACAATCTTCATTGGAGCGGATTTATTTATAAAATGAATATGTTACATTCCCGCCGGATTAACTTTTTGTTTTGAGCAATTGACAAGGAGGGAAGCCACTATGAAAAATATTCCCGTGCATACTACCCCTGTCCAACTGAAATGCTCCCAAGACAAGCCTGCGACAAAAGTCCCGACTGAACCGCCAAGAAAATAGACTGTCATATAGACTGTGTTTATCCTATTTATGGCTGAATCGTCCAATGCAACCACGCTGGCTTGATTTGACAGATGCACACACTGCATCCCGGCATCAATCAACAGAATAGCTATGATTATCCACAAATAGCTGTTATCTCCATACAGTGCAATTATCCATGTCAATAACATCAGGCAAGCTCCTATGACTGAAAAGAATCTCACCCCGTATTTCGGGATATAGCCGCTAATGAACACCACCGTCGAGGCCCCCGCTAATCCGCATAGACCGAGTATGCCGATAATGTTGTCACTTGCATAGAACGGAGCCTGTTTCAATCTGAATGCAAGGCAGCTCCACAATGCAAAGAATGAAGCGTATGCCAATGATGCCCTTAGTGATGCGACACGAAGATAAGGGTATTTTGCAAACAACCGCAGTAATGATTTCAAAAGATTTAAATATGTGTCCTGTTTGAGAGGCGGTAATGACGGCAACATTCTATGAATCATTGCAAAACAGCCAAGCATAAAGAAACTTGCCACGAAATAAACAGAACGCCAGCCATATGTGTCAGCCAATAATCCACTGACGACACGAGACCCCAAGATACCGATGAGAAGACATGATTGTATGATACCCACGTTACGGACTTTGTGTACGGGAGAAGAATTATATGATACCAAAGGGATGAAGAATTGCGGCATAACGGACGATGCACCTGCGAAAAAAGATGCTATCCACATACAATATATATTTGGTGAAACTGCTATTGAAAGCAATGCAGATGCCGAAATAATGTAGTTTGCCAATATAAGTTTCTTTCTTGACAGCAAGTCACCAAGTGGAATGACAAACAGAAGTCCTGCCATATATCCAATCTGGGTCAATGTCGCCACAATACTGGCTGAAAAGTCAGTCACATTAAAAGCTCTTGCCATACTTCCCAATAATGGCTGATTGTAGTAGCAATTCGCCACCGAAAGTCCGGTGGCGATTGCCATAAGAGCGAGCAAGGGAGTTGGAATACCTTGATTTTGTTTCAATTCATATCTCATGAGCCTATTGTTACTATGATGAGACTGCCTTCAATCCAATCAAAGACAAAATGAGGGTGACTAAAAAGAAAATTCTTATGGGAGCCGTAGATTCCTTGAAAAAGATTATTCCGACCAAGACAGTGCCTACCGCCCCAATTCCGGTCCAAACGGCATAGGCCGTGCCCAAGGGTAAGGTTCGGACTGCTTTTGCAAGGAGTGCCATACTCAAGACCGTGGAAGCAAGAAATCCACTTCCCCACAGATAGTATTCAAAACCGGAGGCAGACCTTGCTTTACCTAAACAGAATGTCAGGCTTACCTCAAATAATCCAGCCAATAATAATATTATCCAATTCATATCTGTATTTTTTAAATCGGATGCAAAATTAGCTAAAACATAGCGCGCAACTTTTTACATATGGCAAAAACGGTTTTATCATATGTAAAAATCAGTTCTGCCATCCTGATTCTGCCGGATATTTAGTAATTTTGCAAATAAATCGGAACCTATAAATTATGGATATAAAGCAGATAATCACCCAACGATATGCGATGCCTGAGTCATCTCTAAGCCGATTAAAGGAATGTCTGTCGGAAGTTTCATATCCTAAGGGATACCGGGTGTTGGAGAATGGGAAAATTGAAAAAGACATCTTTTTCATAAAGAAGGGAATTGTCCGTGCCTTTACTTTAATGGACGGGAAGGACATTACATTTTGGATTGGTAAGGAAGGAGCAACCATAGTTTCCATGAAGGGATATGTGAACGAAGAACCCGGCTATGAAACCATGGAGCTGATGGAAGACTCAATCTTGTATGTATTATCACGAAAAAAATTACAGGATTTATTTTTGCAGGACTTACATATTGCTAATTGGGGACGGCGATATGCCGAGATGGAATTGCTTGCTGCCGAAGAAAGGTTGATTTCCATGCTTTCTGTCATCGCCTCGGAGCGTTACAGCGAATTGCTGAAGAATAATCCGGATTTGCTGCAACGCGTACCTCTCGGAAGCATAGCTACTTATTTAGGTATTACACAAACAAGTCTGAGCCGGATTAGGGCAAAAGTAAAATTGTTTAAATGAAGGTGGAAAAATCTCTGAAAACTGTAAATGCATGTTGAATAAGTTATGGTCTGATTATATTATATATATCCATAACTATATGTACTCATTTCCTTATCTATAGATATTATGGCTGGGGAAAGAGAACGTCATAAGGCAATTTCCCAGTCTGCCAACTCCAACAATTTATCTTTTCCCCCGTTCTACATCCACACCTTGAAAAGCACAAATACCGGCAATATCGCATCAAAATCGGTAAATCAACGAAACTTACCGCAATTAAAAATTCTAAACAATCATTAATTGTTCACAAAACGCTTTCTTTCTCTTACTCCATTTTTCGCTATCAGTACATTTTTAGTACATTTTTCAGACAATATTTGTGTTGATATATAAGCATTTAACGCGATTAAAAATTATCCGGTCATGGTAGTCGGTGTTCTTGTTACATACGCCTCTTGACTGAACCACTCGGAGGGTGCGGAGGTCAACCTCGATGGTCTCGATTATCCTGCCGTCTATTCTCGCCGAGAGGATAAGGCTGTTTTCACGCTGGTCGTAGGCTGCGCTGAACAGACAGATGTGCTGACTTTCGGCTTCCTGCCGGTATTCCTCAACGCTTTCCAATACCTTGACCTCAATCTCTCCGTCATTGATACGGATGCCGAAGAATTTCTCTTTCTGTTCCTTAAAACTTGCCTCCCTCTCCTGGGCTTTGCGGATGTCATCGGCTCTTTTCTTCTTGTCTTCAAGAATATGTACCTTTCTCATATAGCGGTCGTGTTCCTCTTTGAGATTGGCGGGGCAGATGTATTTGGGGGATTGTATGTCCTTTCCACAACGCTCCAACATCTTGATGTAGTCCATCCACATCTGCGAGTCCTTGACCTTGTAGCCGTTGCGGTTGGCTACCTTGATGGTGCTCCAATAGGTGTCAATCTCCGCCTTATAGGTCGGTCTTGCACATAGGTATCGGAGCAACTCTATCTCGTTGACTTTCATCAGCGTTTCCGCCTTTGGATTGGTAAGCAACTCTTGGAACATCGTCACGGGGTGGATATGGTGGCAACTCCCTTTGAAGCCGTTGCGTTTGATGGTGTCCGTTACCTTGATGCGGGGATATACCCAGTCGTCGGATATGCGCTGGAAGGCTTCATTGTCACGCCTTATCTCCAATGGAGAACCGAAGGCGAAACAGTCTATGTAGTGTCCCAATGTCCTCTGCAAACCTACAACGACAGTCTTGCCCTTCGGGTCAATCCAATAACTGCCGATTTCAAGATAGGCGGGGTTAGCCTTCAGACCCTTGCGCATTTCAACCATCATCAGGAACATTCTGACTACCTGATAGTCCTCCATAGTGGTGATTACGTTGAAATAGGACTTGTCACGGATAACACGCTCTTTGGTGTCCTTGATTTCAATCCGTGTGCCACATTCGGGACATAGGCACATTCCGTTACGGCTCTCCAACCACTCGTGACCGCATTTCATGCAGGTACACATTCCGGATTTAAGGCGGTAGCCATAGTGATTGATAGTAGAGTTGAGAGCCCAATTCATTTGGGGAGTGGTGAGCGGGCGAAGTCGCCCGTTCAGTTCCACTATATGCCGTTCATCACTACTGTCCACTAAAAAATGGACGGGGTTAAAAATTAAATAAATTCGGTTCA
>URZG01000034.1 GCA_900552325.1 uncultured Porphyromonadaceae bacterium
GCTCGCGTGGCCGTCGCCGTAGGGGTTGACGGCGTGGCTCATGGCGGCGTAGGCGGCGGGTGAGGTGAGGAGGTCGGTGACGGAGGAGACAATGGCGTCGTAGTCGGTGCCTACGAGGCGCACTGTGCCGGCTTCGAGTGCTTCGGGGCGCTCGGTGGTGTCGCGCATTACCAGTACGGGTTTGCCGAGTCCGGGGGCCTCCTCCTGTATGCCTCCCGAGTCGGTGAGGACGAGGGTGGCTTTCTCCATGAGGAATACGAACTGGAGGTATTCGAGGGGTTCGATGAAATGGACGTTGGGGTGGTCGGTGTGGCTGAAAATCTGGGCTATCGGGCGGCGTACATTGGGGTTGAGGTGCATCGGATATACGAAATCCACCTCGGGGAAGCGGAGGGCGAGGTCGCGGATGGCGTTGCAGATGCGTAGGAAGCCGTCGCCGAAGTTTTCGCGGCGGTGTCCGGTGATGAGCACCATGCGTCGCCCCTGTTCGAGAGGCTGTACGGAATATCCCGCTTCGGCGATCCGTGCGGCCAGGTTGTCGCGGAGAGCCTCGTCGTTCTTGATCTTCTCCACTACCGAGTAGAGTGCGTCGATGACGGTGTTGCCGGTGACGATTATGTTGTCGGGGGATACGGCTTCAGCCAGAAGGTTCTGCCGGGCCAGAGGGGTGGGGGCGAAATGGTAGGTGGCGAGGCGCCCTGTGAGGCGGCGGTTCATCTCTTCGGGCCAGGGGGAGTAGATGTTGCCTGTGCGGAGACCTGCCTCGACGTGTCCTACCGGAATCTGGCGGTAGAAGGCGGCAAGTGCGGCAGCGGTGGAGGTAGTGGTGTCGCCGTGGACCAGAACGATGTCGGGTTCGCCGGCTTTGTCGAATACCGAGCGCATCCCTTCGAGAACGCGCACGGTGACGTCGGTGAGGTCCTGACCCTGCCGCATGATGTCGAGGTCGTAGTCGGGTGTTATGTCGAAAATCCTGAGCACCTGGTCGAGCATCTGGCGGTGCTGCCCCGTTACGGTGACGAGCGTGCGGAATTCATCGGGGCGGCGCTGCAGCTCCTTTACGAGTGGCGCCATCTTTATGGCTTCCGGCCTGGTGCCGAACACAAGCATTACAGTCTTCATCTTCAATAGTATAGGTGGTGATTACAGCCTCCCGGTATAGAGGCGTGCGGCGAACTGCAGGTAGGGGGTTATGCGCCTCAGTCGGGAGGGCTGGGCCACGAAGCGCCAAAGCCATTCGCAGCCGATGGAGCGCACCCACCGGGGGGCACGCCGGAAGAGCCCCATGTAGAGATCGAACGAGCCGCCGAGTCCCTGGTACAGAGCGTGATGGCGTGCGAGCATCTCCTGCATGAGATATTCCTGCTTTGGTGACCCCATCGCCACGAAAACGATGTCGGGGCGTTTTGCCGCGATGTCGTCGATCAGCTCCTGCTTCTCATCCTCCGAGCGGAGGAATCCGTCGCGGTGTCCGACGATACGCAGCTTTGGGTAACGTTTGCGCAGTTTGTAAACCACCCCTCCCACGACTTCCGGGCGGGAGCCCACAAGGTAGAAAGTGCGGTCGGCGTTATGGTTTTCGATAAAATCGAGCCAGAGCTCGCATCCCGGAATCCTTATGGCCTTTTTTGCGCCTTTGCGGCGAACGGCCTTTACTGCTCCTGCGCCGTCGCAGTATCCGATGTTGTCGCGTACCAGTTCAATAAGCCTTGGCTGAGCGTTTACGGTCTTTTCGGCGTTAACGGCTACGAGAATACCACCGCGTTCCAGAGCGTAGTCCATCAGCTCCGGACGCGATTCAAAAGCTTTTACGGCGAGAGGGCCGACATTTACTTCTTTCATGGCATCTAAAGACCGTTACAGAATAGGGAGGAAAGTTAGAGGAACCGGGAGGTTATCCCGCAGAAATCGATTATCTGTTTGCCGTCGGCTTGTGGAGGGAGTGAACGGAACGGGGTGTGGCCGGTGAGGTAAACCACGATGTCGGCGCGGGAGAAAGCCTCCTGCCAGGGTGTAAGGTTAAATTCAGGATGAGAGGATATGTTGGGTTCGACGACAAGGAATTCCGCTTTTGACGCATACTGCGAGGTGAGTTCGCGGGCGATTTCCATGGCGGGTGATTCGCGGAGGTCGTCGATGTCGGGTTTGAAAGCGAGGCCCATCAGCGCCACCACCGGAGTGCGTCGGTTGGCGGCCTCGAACCGGAGAATGGCGGCGGCCACCCGGTCGGCGCTCCAGTGCGCCTTGCCGTTGTTGACGTCGCGGGCGAGTGCGATCATGCGTGCTTCCTCGGGATAGGAGGAGGATATGAAGTAGGGATCGACGGCGATACAGTGGCCTCCGACGCCGCAACCGGGGCGGAGGATGTTGACGCGGGGATGCCGGTTGGCGAGAGATATGAGTTCCCACACGTCGATACCGGCCTTCTCGCATATGAGGGAGAGTTCGTTGGCGAAAGCGATCTGCACGTCGCGCGAGGAGTTTTCGGTGAGTTTGCACATCTCGGCTGTGCGGGCGTTGGTGCGGTGGAGAGTGCCCTTTACGAAGCGCGCGTAGAAACCGGCGGCGGCCTCGGCGCCATCAGAGTCGAGGCCGCCGATAACACGGTCGTTGTGAACCAGTTCGTAAGCCACGTTTCCGGGGAGTACCCTCTCGGGGCAATATGCGATGTTTATCCTGCCTTTGAGTTCGGGTCGTTCGCTGAAGATGATTTCGGCCATCTTCTCGGTGGTTCCCACGGGAGAAGTGGATTCGATGACGAAGAGGGAGCCTTCGCGGAGGAAGGGTATCACCGAGCGTGTGGCGGCCTCCACGTAGCTTATATCGGGTTTGTGTCCGTCTTTGAAGGGGGTTGGAACGACGATGAAGAAAGCGTCGGCCTCCTGCGGCTGTGTGAAGGCGCGGAGTTTCCCGGAATCAACGGCAATGCGCAGTTTTTCGCCCATTCCGGGTTCGATGATATGAAGTTTGCCGGAGTTGGTCATCTCAACCACCTCCGGATCGATGTCGACACCGATAACGTCGACGTTACCCTCGGTGGCGGCTATAATGGCTGTAGGCAGGCCGATGTAACCCAGCCCTACAAAGCATGCTTTCATATATAATTTCGATAGAATTCTGAAAAAGTAACGCAAAGGTAGTGTTAATTATTGTATATACAGCAGGCGGGGGGATAAAATTTGCGATTCCGGCGATAAATGATTAAATTTGCCGTCAAGTATGGGAAAGAACAAACTGAAGAAATTCGCCGATATGGCGGCGATGGAGCGCGTTTACCAGTATCCTTTCGCCGCGCTTAAAGAGGGGGGCTTTCCCCTTCGCGGGCGCTGGGGCGAGGAGGTGTTCGGCAACGGCAACCCGATAGTGCTGGAGCTTGGCTGCGGCAAAGGGGAGTACACCGTCGGCCTGGGGCGTCGTTTCCCCGGCAAGAACTTCATCGGCATCGACATAAAGGGAGCGCGAATGTGGACCGGGGCCAAGGCCGCTGAGGCGGAGGGTCTGGGGAACGTGGCGTTCCTGCGCACGAGCATAGAGCTTCTGGAGTCGTTTTTCGCTCCCGGGGAGGTCAGCGAGGTGTGGATCACCTTCCCTGACCCCCAGATGAAGAAGGAGCGTAAGCGGCTGACGGGTACGCGGATGATCGACCTCTACCGGCGGGTGCTCCGGCCGGGGGGGACTGTGAACCTCAAGACGGACTCGCCGTTCCTGTACAACTACACCCGCGAGATGCTGGCCGCCAACGGAATAGCGTCGCTGGCGTGCTGCGCCGACATCTACGGCGCGGAGGCGCCGGCGGAGAGTTTCCCCGAAGGACTGACGGAGCTGCGTACCTATTACGAGCAGCAGTGGCTGTCGAGGGGGATGACGATCAAATATATCGCTTTCGGGATACCGAAGGAAGATGTGGTGCTGAAAGAGCCGGAGGTGGAGATCGAATACGACACCTACCGGGCGTACCCGAGGCACCATGCGGCGCCTTGTTCGGCGGCATGTGATAGTGGCGCATCCGGGGCGTCGCCGGCTACACCGCTCTGACAAGCCGCCGTGCCATCCGGATGGGCGGACGCTCCACGGAGCGTCCCTACAGGCGGGGGGCGGTCGCGACAGGTCGCGACCCTACGAAGGGGGCGTAATGGGTAGGGTGTGAATGGAAATAAAAATGAAATAAAGATAATGGAGAGACTTTATCCGAATCTGATTCTGGAGGCGCTGAAGAATGTGCGCTATCCGGCTTCAGGAAAAAATATAGTGGAGGCCGGCATGGTGGCCGACGATATCCGTATCGACGGGAACAAGGTGAGCTTCTCGCTTGTGTTCGACCGTCCGACCGATCCGTTCATCAAGTCGCTGGTGCGTGCCGCCGAGGCCGCGATAGAGACTTACATCTCGCCTGAGGTGGAGGTGAAAGGGAATATCGGGGTGCAGATCACGCAGGCGGCTCCGGAACCGGCGGTAAAACCGCTGGCCGGTGTGAAGAATATCATCGGCGTGTCGTCGGGCAAAGGTGGCGTGGGGAAGTCCACCGTGGCGGCGAACCTTGCCGTGGCGCTTGCGCGCGAGGGTTACAAGGTTGGTCTGCTTGACGCCGATATTTTCGGGCCCTCTATGCCGAAGATGTTCGGGGTGGAGGACGAGCACCTGTACATGCACAAGGTCGACGGCCGCGACCTTATCATTCCGCTGGAACGCTACGGTGTGAAGCTGCTGTCGATCGGTTTCCTTGTCGATAAGAACGCGCCCGTGCTGTGGCGCGGGTCGATGGCCTCGAACGCGCTCAAGCAGCTGATCAACGACGCGGACTGGGGTGAGCTGGACTACTTCCTGATAGATATGCCTCCGGGCACTTCCGATATACACCTGACCCTGGTGCAGACCCTCGGCATAACGGGGGTGGTGATAGTGAGCACGCCGCAGCAGGTGGCTCTGGCCGACGCCCGCAAGGGTATCGCCATGTTCATGGGCGACAAGATCAACGTGCCTATCCTGGGTCTTGTGGAGAATATGGCGTGGTTCACTCCCGAGCAACACCCCGAGGAGCGCTACTACATCTTCGGTAAAGAGGGGGGCGTGGAGCTCGCCAAGGAATTAGGGGTGCGTCTGCTGGCGCAGATCCCCCTTGTGGGCTCGGTGTGCGACTCGGGCGACATGGGTACCCCCATCGCCGGTGGTGACACAATCATGGGTCAGCAGTTCATGCACCTGGCGCATGAGGTGACGGAAGCCGTGGAGGAACGCAACGCCACGCTGCCGCCGACACACCGCGTAGAGCTGAAACGATGAAGATACTGATACTCAACGGGCCGAACCTCAATCTGCTGGGGCGCCGTCAGCCGGAAATCTACGGTCACGAGACCATGGAGGAGACTCTGGAGGGGCTCAGGAGAGCCTACCCCGGGGTGGAGATAGAGCTGCGGCAGAGCAACAGCGAGGGTGGCCTGATAGATATACTCCAGGATTACGGCTACCGCGACGAGGTGGCCGGGATAGCGCTGAACGCCGGGGGGTACACCCACACCTCGGTGGCACTGGCCGATGCCGTGAGCGCGGTACCCGCGCCTGTGGTGGAGGTGCATATCTCCAACCCTCAGGGGCGCGAGGAGATGCGCCACCGGTCGTATCTCGCGGGGGTATGCGTCGGGACTATAGCCGGTTTCGGGCGCGAGTCGTACCGCCTGGCAGTGGATTACCTTGTGAACCGCGATAAGGAATGATGGAGGAGGAGAAGCTGCAGGAATATCTCGAGAGCCACACCACGGCGGCGCCGGATTATCTGGAGGAACTTTACCGCCAGGTGCATCTGCAGCTGCTCTATCCGCGGATGTGCTCGGGTCACCTGCAGGGGCGCGTGCTGACGATGCTGACGGCGATGATCCGTCCGCGGCGGGCGCTGGAGATCGGCACCTACGCCGGTTATTCGGCGCTGTGCATAGCCGAGGGGCTGCCCGACGACGCTGCGCGCCTGCACACCATAGAGATCGACGACGAGATGGAGCCTTTCATCCGGCGCCAGCTTGCGGCGACGCCGCTGGGGAAGCGCGTGGTGCTTCATATCGGCGACGCCTCGGAGGTGTTGCCGACGCTGGGACCGGAGCCTTTCGACATGGCCTATATCGACGGCAACAAACGCACCTACCTGGCGACATACGAGGAGGTGCTTCCGCTTGTGCGCCCGGGGGGCTTTATCATCGCCGACAACACACTGTGGTCGGGGAAGGTGGTGGATGCCGACAGGGAGCACACCGACGCCCAGACGCGCGGAATCATGGAATTCAATGATTTCGTGGCGCGGGACGAGAGGGTGAGCGTGGTGATGGTGCCGCTGAGGGATGGGCTGACGCTGATAAGAAAGAAGGGGGCTTTATAGCTATTTAGACCGCTCATTTCATTCGCGGCGCAATGCGCGAGACAGGCGCAGCGACGCCCAGCCAACGAAAGGAGGGCCGCAGGTTGAAAACCTGCTTTCCTACCATCCGGATTCGCGGACGCTTCACGGAGCGTCCCTACAGGCGGGGTGGCGGTCGCGACAGGTCGCGACCCTACGGGCGGGGAGGTGATTTAATGTGATAATTAATTGATGACAATACAGATATGTTTTCAGGAATAGTGGAAGAGGCGGCTCGCCTCGTGAAGATTGTGAGAGATGGCGGCAACGTGCATCTGACGCTGGAGTGCTCGTTTACTGACGAGCTGAAGATCGACCAGTCGGTGGCGCACAACGGTGTGTGCCTGACGGTGGTGGCGATAGAGAACGGCACCTACACGGTGACGGCGATAGAGGAGACGCTGCGGCGGTCGAATCTGGGTGATCTGCATGAGGGGTCGCTGGTGAATGTGGAGCGCTGCATGAGGATGAACGGCCGGCTTGACGGCCATATCGTGCAGGGCCATGTGGACTGCACTGCTGAGTGCGTGGAGCTGGAGGAGGTGGAAGGTTCGACCTACTTCAAATTCCGCTATGCGTCTGACCCGGAACTGGTGAAGAAGGGCTATGTGACGGTGGAGAAAGGGTCGGTGTGCGTCAACGGCGTGAGCCTGACGGTATGCGACTCCGAGGCCGACTCGTTCCGCGTGGCGATCATCCCCTATACCTTCGAACATACCAATTTCAAGGAGATCAAGCCCGGGAGCCGTGTAAACCTGGAGTTCGACATCATCGGGAAGTATATCTCGCGGATGATGGACTTAAAACAATAAACTGACAAAGAGATTCTTACTTACATTCCAATACCGCAATGAAAAAGATAAACGCAACGATGCTGCTCGGCTTCGGGGTGGCGATGGCCGCCATGGGAGCCGTGCCGGCTACAATAGAGTTCATGCGTCCGGACGGCACAAAGGCCACTGCCACAGCGCTGACCGACAATATAATACGTGTGGCTCCGGCGGGAGCCGGCGAGTCGCGCATAGCGCTCGCTCCCAAAGATGGGTTCAACGGCACGGCCACCGCTACCGAGATAACGACCCCGACGGGTGTGAAGGTGAGCGTGGACCCCGCCACCGGCGAGCTGACCATCAGCGGTGGCGACGGACGCACCGTGACCGACGGCGGTCTGCGCGGGCGTGACGCCGCCGGGCGCCATACCCTCGCCTTAGGTCTGCCCGGGAAGCCGGGGCATGTGTACGGCGGCGGGGAGCGCGGCTACAGCTTCAACATGCAGGGGGATACCTTAGAGGTGTACAATACCCAGAACTACAGCTACACCGAGGGTGACAAACGGATAAAGCGGATGAACATCACCATGCCGCTGCTGGTCTATCCCGAGGGTTATGCGGTGCTGTTCGATGACATCGCCGCGGCCGAGATGATTCCCGGCGACTCGCTGAAGTATGCCACGGAAGCGCCCTCGGAACCGGCCTACTATTTCATAAACTCGCCCGAGGGGCTTGCCGGGATGCCGCGCGAGCTGACAAAGCTGACGGGGCGCCAGGAGCTGCCCCCATTCTGGTCGCTGGCCTACATAACATCGAAATACGGCTACCGCACCCAGACCGAGGCCGTGGGTGTGATAGACTCGCTCAAGACCGCCGGCTACCCGGTGGACGGCATGGTGCTGGACCTCTACTGGTATGGCAAGGAGGAGGATATGGGACGCCTGGCGTGGGATCCCGAACAGTGGCCCGACGCCACGGGGATGCTGCGCGACCTCAAGGATAAGGGGGTGAACATGGTGGCCATCTCGCAGCCCTTCGTGCTCAAGAACGGCCGCGGCCTCGACAACTTCAATATGATGGACGAGGCGCGTATGTTCGGCCGCGACTCCGCGGGGAACACCCGCGAGGTGAAGATCTGGGTCGGCGAAGGGGGTATGCTCGATGTGTCGAACCCCGATACCCGCGCCTGGCTGCGCGAGCGCTACAAGCAGCTGACCGACAGCGGTATGACCGGTTGGTGGGGTGACCTCGGAGAGCCCGAGGCACACCCTTCGGACATGATCCACGCCAACGGCCTGACCGCGCGCCAGTACCACAACTACTACGGCAACGACTGGAGTTCGATAATCTACAACCTTTTCGCCGAGGAGTATCCCGAGACGCGCCTGATGGCGCTGATGCGCGGCGGCACGACCGGTCTGCAGCGCTATTCGGTGTTCCCCTGGAGCACGGACGTTTCGCGCTCGTGGGGGGGCCTGCAGCCTCAGGTCAAGATCATGCTTAACTCCGGTCTTTCGGGGCTGGGGTACATGAGTCACGACGTGGGCGGTTTCGCCGTGGACAGGGAGCATCCGGTCGACCCCGAGCTGTATGTGCGCTGGCTGCAGGTGGGGCTTTTCTCTCCTGTGCTCCGCACCCATTCGACGGTTGACGCCGAGCCGTATCATTACACCGACCTGCAGGATATATTGCTGCCGCTGGTGAAGGCGCGCTACGCATGGCTCCCCTACAACTACACGCTGGCGTGGGAGAACGCCACGACGGGTATGCCGCTGGTGCGCCCGGTGGGGATGTACGAGGCCGATCCGTCGGCTGCCGACAGCATTACCGACCAGTATCTCTGGGGGCGCGACGTGATGGTGGCGCCGGTGATGACGCAGGGCACGACGAGCCGCGAGGTGTATTTCCCGGCATCGGATGAGGAGTGGATCGCCTACGACAACGCCCGCGAACGCTACAAGGGTGGCAGCCGCGCGACGGTGGAGGCTCCGCTGGCCCGTCTGCCGCTGTTCGTGCGTGCGGGAGCTATCCTGCCGCGTGCCGACTACGCGATGGAGAATGTGGGCGACTATGATCCGAGCCGCTACACCATAGATTACTTCCCGGGTACGGCGAGCGGCGAGAGCCGCTACTCGATTTTCGAGGATGACCGCAGCTCGCGTTCGTCGCTGGCGGAGAACCGCTACGCGATGATAGAGATTACTGCCGACAACCAACCCAAATATCTGACGCTTACGGCCATGCAGTTCGGCCAGTGGGAGGGTATGCCCTCGGAACGCGAGCTGACGTTCGTGGTGCACGGGCTGCAGAAGGCGCCGAAATCGGTGACTGCCAACGGCATGCCGGTTAAGGGAGAATATGACGCCGCGAAGCAGGAGCTGAGGGTGGCTGTGGGGAAGAGCACGCTGCCGCTGTCGGTGATTATTGACAAATGACGATTAACCGGGGCTGTATCAAATTGCCTGATTGTATCAAACTGTAGGGACGCTCCGTGGAGCGTCCGCGGACAGACCGTGATTATCTGGTATTTGTGCGGACGCTCCACGGAGCGTCCCTACAGCAAAAGCTGTTTTAGGCAATTTTGATACACCCCCTCCACCCGACTACATTGGTGGCGGGGCCGCAGGTTGAAAACCTGCTTTCCTACCATCCGGATTCGCGGACGCTCCACGGAGCGTCCCTACAGGCGGGGTGGCGGTCGCGACCCTACGGACTTGGGTGCAATATATAAATGAATGATTATGGAATTTTTAAGTGAATATAATCTGACGGGGCTGGCGCTCGGTCTGTGCAGCTTCCTGATTATCGGGCTTTTTCATCCGCTGGTGATCAAGGGGGAGTATTATTTCGGTGTGCGTTGCTGGTGGGCTTTCCTGGTGCTGGGAGTGGCTACGGGTGTGTGGTCGGTGCTGACGGAGGGGTTCTTCGCGCAGACGCTGCTCGGAGTGGTGGCCTTTTCGTCGTTCTGGAGCATACTGGAGGTTTTCGAGCAGCGCGAGAGGGTTAGGAAGGGGTGGTTCCCGAAACGCCCCGGCTCTTCCGGGAGGTAGCTATTATAGCTATATAGCTATTATAGGAGACCGCTCATTTCATTCGCGGCACGATAGGAGAGCAGGTTTTCAACCTGCGCCGGGGCAACGCGGTCGCGACCATACCGGCGAGGTGAAAGGGGGGGATTTGCGGGAATGGGGTTTTTTGAGTAATTTTGCGGGGAAAATAAAGACTATCAGATGAATTTGATTCCGGAACCGGCTTTGAGGCGCTTGCCGTGGTATCTGGCTTATGTCAGGCTACTGCGGGAGAGGAAGGTGGAATATGTGAGCTCTACGCAGATTTCGCGTGAACTGAATGTGGATGCGTCGCAGATCGCCAAGGATCTGTCGCTGCTCGATATCAAGGGTAAGACGCGCATAGGCTATGAGGTTGCCCTGCTGGAACATACGCTGGAGGAGTTCCTGGGTTTCAGGAAGCGTCACCGTGCGGTGGTTGTGGGCGCGGGGAGTCTGGGAAAGGCTCTGATCCAGGATTCGGGTCTGGTGGACTACGGAATGGAGATCGTGGCGGCGTTCGATGTGAATCCGCGTCTGATCGACACGGAGCGCTATGGGATAAGGATCTACGATGTGGCGCAGCTGCGCGAGGTATGCCGCGAGGTGAAGGCGGGTATCGGTATTGTTACGGTGCCGGTGGAATACGCCCAGGGGAGCGCCGACGCGCTGATAGAGGCGGGTGTCAAGGCGATATGGAACTTCACGCCCTACAGGATTTCGGTGCCGGAGAATGTGGTGATCACCAATACTTCGATCTACGCGCATCTGGCGGTGATGTACAACAGAATGGGTTGAGGGGATGAAGATTTTCCTTTTGGACAACGATGCCGATGTGCTTCTGCCGGATACTTCGCTGACGCCGAAGGGTATGCCGGTGTTTCTGCCGGACTTCTGCCGTGAGGGGTGGGAGCTGCGGAGCGTGGTGGCCTACCGTATAGGGCGGCTGGGGAAGTGTATCGGCGAGAAGTTCGCGTGGCGGTATGTGGACGGGGTGACGTTGGGGGCGTTGCTGATGCCTGCCGGGGGGGAGAGGTACGGATCGGTGCTGCGCTATGGTTTCGACTCGTCGCTGACTCTGGGGGATTTCCTGGATGTGAGCGGAGAGCAGGGGGTGGAATGTGATTTCGGCGGGGAGAGATTTACGGCCGATACGGGGGTAGTGGCGGCGGCGGTGGCGCGCGTGAGCCGCAGCTGCACGCTGCGCACGGGGGATATTCTGATTCCCGGCTTCGGGCCGGCGGCGGTGGCTGCCGCGATAGGGACGCGGGTGGAGATGAGCCTCGACGGCACGGCGTTGCGTGCGGTGAGGGTGAAATAGAAAACGGAAAGAATACATTATGGCTGACAAGAGGAATCTGCTGGAGCTGTCGGAGATGCCGGTAGGGCGTCTGCTGTGGAAGTATTCGCTGCCGTCGGTGGCGGGTATGCTTGTGATGCAGCTCTACAACATAGTGGACAGGATTTTTATCGGTCAGGTGGTGGGTCCGGACGCGATCGCGGGGCTTGCCATCACCTTCCCGGTGATGAACATCGCCACGGCACTTGGTGTGCTTGTGGGAGCGGGCGCTTCGGCGCGCGTGAGTCTCTTCTTAGGCGCGGGAAGGGAGGACACGGCGCGGCGTGTGCTGGGGAACACGCTGGTGATGACGCTGGTGGTGGGTACGATATATATAGGTGTTTTCGCGCTGCTGATGGACAAGCTGCTGATATGGTTCGGCGCAAACGAGGTGACGCTGCCCTACGCACGCGATTTCATGATGTATATCCTTCCGGGTCTGATGCTTACGAATCTTACGTTCTCGTTCAACAATATAATGCGCGCGTCGGGGTTCCCGATGCGGGCTATGACGACGATGTTTATCGGGGCCGGGCTGAATATCTGCCTTGCGCCGACGTTCATCTATGTTTTCGATATGGGTATCAAGGGGGCGGCGATAGCCACGGATATCGCGATGACGGTGGGGATGTTGTTCGTGATGTCGCATTTCGTCAAGGGGAAGAACGGGCCGGTGACGTTCAGGCGCGGTATCTACCGGCTTGACTGGAAGCTGATCTGGGGTATAGTGGGTATCGGCGCGGCGCCGTTTATCGTTAATGTGGCGGCGTGCGCGATCAATATTTTCATCAACCGTTCGCTGATGTCGTTCGGCGGTGTGACGGCGATAGCCGCGGCGGGAATCTTCACTACCTACACGGTGATGATCTGCTGCATAGTGCTGGGTATCTGCCAGGGTATGCAGCCGATTGTGGGCTACAATTACGGGTCGGGGAACTACGGGCGCGTGCGGAGCTGCTTCTGGTGGGCTGCGGGTGCTGCTACTGTGATAACGTTCATCGGCTGGTGCGGGGGGCTTTTCGCTCCGCGCTGGATAGCGCTGGCGTTCGTGAGCGACGATGGTCTGGCGGATTTCACGGCGCATGCGCTGTCGACGGCGATGCTGCTTTTCTTCGCGGTGGGTTTCCAGATTGTTTCGACGACCTATTTCCAGGCTATCGGGAAGGTGGGGCTGAGTATTTTCCTGAGTCTTACGAGGCAGGTGATATTCCTGATGCCTCTGCTGTATATCCTGCCGGGTTATTTCGGGCTTAACGGGATATGGTACACGTATTTTACCTCGGACGCGGCGGCGACGGTGGTGACGGCGGCTTTGGTGCTGTATTCGCTGCGGCGCCTCTCCTTTTCCGGGCGTTGTGATAACGGCCCGTCTGGGTCGTCGCCGAAG
>URZG01000035.1 GCA_900552325.1 uncultured Porphyromonadaceae bacterium
AAAATGCTGTCGGCGACAGTGGTGCGTTTTGTTTTGGAGGGTTGGGCGGTTTTGATTATATTTGCGGTTGATTCCGGCCCATGCGTTGGCCGGAGAGGTTAACACGTTTTTCAACTACATGAACAAGATACTGGAAAAGAGGCACTTCTCCGAGAAGGTAGTGCAGCTCGTGGTGGAAGCGCCGATGATTGCTCGTGCGCGCAAGCCGGGGCATTTTGTCATTGTAATCTGCAATGAGAAGGGGGAGCGCATCCCCCTCACCATCTCGGATGCCGATACCGCGCGGGGCACCATCACGCTTGTGGTGCAGGCGATAGGTGATTCCACGCGCGAGATTTGTGCCAAAGAACCGGGCGAGTACCTTCACGATGTGGTGGGGCCGCTCGGCCGCGCCACGCATATCGAACGCTTCGGCACCGTAGTGTGCTGCGGCGGCGGTGTGGGGGTGGCGCCTCTCCTCCCTATAATAAAGGCGATGAAAGAGGCCGGCAACCGTGTGGTTTCGGTATTGGCGGCCCGAACCAAAGACCTTATCATCCTTGAGGAGCAGGTGCGCGAATATTCCGATGAAGTGATAATAATGACCGACGACGGCTCCTACGGGCGCCGCGGACTGGTGACAGACGGCGTGGAGGAGGTTATCAACCGCGAGAAAGTGGATATGGCGGTGACCATAGGCCCCGCGGTGATGATGAAATTCGTGAGCCTCCTCACGGCGAAATACGATGTGCCCACCATCGCTTCGCTCAACACCATTATGGTGGACGGTACGGGGATGTGCGGCGCCTGCCGCGTGACGGTAGGGGGCAAGACACGTTTCGTATGTGTGGACGGCCCCGAATTCGACGCCCATCAGGTGGATTTCGACGAGATGATCATGCGCCTAAGAACAAACTGACCCGTGAAAGAGATGAACAATACCATATCGCCTCGCGACGCCCGCTGGCGCGAGGAGCTCCGCAAATCGGTTCCTGCAAAGGAACGCACTTCTATCCCCCGCTGCACTATGCCGCAGCTCGCACCCGATTACCGTGTGACCAACAATGAGGAGGTGAACCTCGGTCTCTCGCAGGAGCAGGCCGTGCTGGAAGCCACCCGGTGTCTCGACTGCCCCGACCCGCAGTGTGTGACCGGGTGCCCGGTGGGAATCAACATACCTGGCTTCATCAAAAATGTGGAGCGCGGAGAGTTCGCGCAGGCTGCAGCCGTGCTTCGAGAGACTTCGGCACTTCCGGCAGTATGCGGCCGCGTATGCCCTCAGGAGCGTCAGTGCGAGAGCAAGTGCATATACAATAAGATGAAAAAGGCTCCGGTGGCGATCGGCTATCTGGAGCGGTTCGCCGCCGACACGGCCAATGCCGCCGTCAAGGACGGCGCGGAGGCGGTCGTCGAAGCGCCAGTGTCGAACGGCATGAAGATCGCCGTGGTCGGTTCCGGTCCCGCCGGGCTTTCGTTCGCCGGGTCTATGGCACGTCTGGGATATAAGGTGCACGTCTTCGAGGCGCTCCACGAGATCGGGGGTGTGCTTAAATACGGCATCCCGGAGTTCCGTCTGCCCAATTCGGTGGTGGATGTGGAGATCGACTCGCTGCGTGCGCAGGGTGTGGAGTTCATGACCAACTGTGTCATCGGCAAGACCCTGAGTTACGACGATCTGCTCGAGATGGGATTCCGCGGCGTGTTCGTGGGGTCCGGAGCCGGACTGCCGCGCTTCATGGGGATCCCCGGCGAGAATTTCGTGGGCGTGATGTCGTCCAACGAATATCTCACGCGTGTCAACCTCATGGGAGCGGGTCGTCCCGGATGGGCCACACCCGTTCTGAAAGGGCACCGCGTTGCTGTGATCGGTGGCGGCAACACCGCCATGGACTCATGCCGCACAGCGCGCCGGATGGGAGCCGAAGAGGTGTACATCGTCTACCGTCGAGGCGAGGAGGAGATGCCGGCCCGAGTGGAAGAGGTGCTCCATGCCAAGGAGGAGGGTGTGAAATTCCTCACTCTTCACAATCCTGTGGAATATCTCGGCGACGAGAAGGGACGTGTGCGTGCCATGCGTCTGCAGCGTATGGAGCTTGGAGAGCCGGATGCCTCGGGGCGCCGGTCGCCTGTGCCGGTGGAGGGTGATGTGACCGAAATGCCTGTCGACGAGGTTATCGTCAGCGTCGGTGTGTCGCCCAATCCCCTTATCCCCAACAGTATCGCAGGTCTGGAGGTCACGCGCCGCGGCACCCTCGTGGTAAAAGACGATACACTGGAGACCACTATTCCGCTCCTTTTTGCCGGAGGCGACATCGTGCGCGGAGGTGCCACGGTGATTCTTGCAATGGGCGACGGGCGTCATGCCGCGGAGGCCATGCACCGGAAGTTGAGTGAAAAAATCTAATCACCTAATATATTAAGAAAATGAACAGAGAGCTAACAATCGGAGAGGTCTACCGCGCCCAGATGGAGCTGCGCGACCTTGCCCGCCATCCCAAAATCGTAGGACCGACGGCTCTTTCTGACAAGTGCGAGATTTTCCTGAAACCTGAAAATCTGCAGCATACCGGCGCGTTCAAGCTGCGTGGCGCCGCCTACAAGATTTCGCAGCTTACCGATGAGGAGAAGAAGCGCGGCGTTATCGCCTGCTCGGCCGGCAATCATGCGCAGGGAGTGGCCCTGAGCGCCACGCGCAACGGTATAAAGTCGCTTATATGCCTTCCGCAAGGTGCTCCGATCTCCAAAATCGAGGCCACCAAACGCCTCGGAGCGGAAGTATGCCTTGTGCCGGGTGTTTATGACGACGCTTACGCCAAGGCGCTGGAGTTGCGCGACAAACACGGCTACACTTTCGTGCATCCTTTCAACGACCCGTTGGTTATAGCAGGGCAAGGCACTATCGGACTGGAGATTCTCGAGGAGATGCCCGACGTGCAGGCTATCGTGGTGCCGGTGGGCGGCGGCGGCCTTATCGCCGGGGTGGCCTTCGCGGTCAAGACGCTCCGCCCGGATATAAAAGTTTACGGCGTGCAGGCTGCCGGGGCTGCCTCGATGGTGGAATCGGTGAAGAAAGGGGAGCGCGTACACCTTGACTCCGTGCACACCATTGCCGACGGTATCGCGGTAAAGGAACCGGGCGATCTAACTTTCGATCTTGTCTCCAGATATGTCGACGAGATGGTAGCAGTTACCGACGATGAAATCGCCGGCGCCATCCTCGCCCTCATAGAGAAACAAAAACTAGTTGCCGAGGGTGCCGGAGCTGCCGCCGTGGCCGCTGCCATGTACGGCCATCTTCCGATTGACGGCCAGAAAGTCGTATGTCTGGTTTCGGGCGGCAATATCGACGTCAACACTCTTAACCGCGTAATCACACGCGGTCTGGCCCGCAACGGTCGCACATGCCAGTTCGAGATCGAGGTCAACGACAAGCCCGGTGTGCTCTCGGCAGTGCTTAAAGTTGTCGCCGACCAGGGAGCCAACATCCTGTCGGTAAACCATGAACGCGTATCGGCAGCCACCCAGGTAAACTCCTGTGTACTCCATCTTGAACTGGAAACCCTCAATGCCGACCACATAGCGCGCATTCACGCCGCTCTCGCCGACGCCGGCTTCCCCCCGAAATCCGAATAACCCCACACGTTACGATTATCGCGGGTAATCCGGATCCGGATTATCCGCGATTATTGTTTTTGGGGGGAGGTGAGGATGCGGTAGAAGGAGCGGGGGAGGCGCACGTTGTAGAGGGGGAGGGCGTCGGCGAAGAGGGGGGCGATCTCTTCGTCGGTGAAGCCTGCGATGCCGCAACCGATGCGGGTGACGTAGAAGGTGGTCTGGTCCCATTCGCGTGCCAGGGCGATGAACTCGTCAACGTAGGGGCGTATTGTCTCCACGCCCCCCTGCATGGTGGGGATGGCATAGGACTGTCCCTGCATCCCCACACCCTGACCCATTATGGCGCCGAAGCGCAACACTGCCGTGCGTGCGGCGCCCCCGCAGTGCATCCCCCGGAGGTTGGAGCCGAAAACGAACACCTCGTCGGGAGCGAGCTCGGTGATGTTTTCAGGGGTAAATTTGAGGCCGTCGGCATCCTGCGGATTATCGGTGCTTTTCATATCGGAGGGGGATTATATGTTTTGGAGGTTGGAGAGCTGTTTCTCAAGTTCGGTGGAGGTAAGACGGGTGGTGAGTTTGCCGCGGTATGCCACGGAGATGTTGCCGGTTTCCTCCGACACGACTATGGCGAAGGCATCGGTTGCCTGCGAGATACCCAGTGCCGAGCGGTGACGCAAGCCCAGGGAACGCGGCACATCGCTGTCATGACTCACGGGGAGGATACACCCGGCGGCTTTGATATGGCCGTCGGCTATGATCATGGCCCCGTCGTGAAGCGGCGAGTTCTTGAAGAAGATGTTCTCGATGAGCCGCACGTTGATTTCGGCGTTTATTATATCGCCTGTTTTCTCATAGTTTTCGAGCGGAATTTCCTGCTGGATTACAATCAGGGCGCCGGTCTTACTCTTGGCCATCGACATGCAGGCGTAGACAATAGGCATCACGCGGGCATGCAGTTCGGCGGCGGTGTCGCCCCCTTTGCGGTGGTGGAAAAGAGAGGTGAGGAACTTCCATCTTTTCTTTGAGCCGAGCTCCACGAGGAAGCGCTTGATCTGATCCTGGAACACGATGACGAGAATCAGCAGCCCGATACTCATGAACTTATCGAGTATAGAGCCTATCAGCTTCATTTCCAGAATTTCCGACGCCACTACCCATACCACGATAAAGGCGAGCACACCATAGAAGATGTTGATGGTGCCCGACTCCTTCATCAGTTTGTAGAGATAGTAGAGCAGGGTGGCGAGAAGGAAAATATCCAGAATATCCTTTATGCCGAACGATTCAATCATTGTGGGAGGTTTCTAAAAACATTTGCATGACGTCGCGTGTCTGTACGGCGGCGGCAACATCGTGTACACGGATAATCGCCGCGCCTCGCTCGAGCGCGAGGGTATTCAGCGCCGTGGTGCCCGGGAGGGCGTCGGCCGGTGTGATGCCGAGCGGTTTGTAGATCATAGATTTGCGGGAGATACCTACCAGGAGCGGCAGTCCGTCGAGAAGGACCGACAGTTCGGGGAGGCGCCGCATTAGTTCATAGTTCTGTGGCGCTGTCTTGCTGAAGCCGAATCCGGGATCCACGATCACATCCCTGACGCCGGCGATGTTGAGGCCGGTCATGGCCTTGTGGAGTTCGGCGGCGACGCCGGGCACCACTCCTCCGTATGCGGAATAGTCGGTCAGCTGCTGCATGTTGGCCGGTGTGCCGCGCATGTGCATGAGTATATACGGTGCCCCGAGTTCGGCCGCCACATCATAGATGGCAGGATCTATGAGGCCGCCTGACACATCATTGATGATGTCGGCGCCCATCTGCGACACGGCACGCCGGGCCACCTCCGCACGGAAAGTATCGACAGAAACCGGCACGTCGGCCGACAGTCGCCGCACTGCGTTCAGACCGGTCTCGAGCCGCCGCAGCTCCTCGTCGGGGGATACGTCTCCGGCTCCGGGTCGTGTGGAGTATCCGCCGATATCGATCATGTCGGCTCCCTCCGCGAGGAGCCTTTCTGCACGTGCGTACACGGCTTCCGGCAGCGAGCGCGGGGTGCGCGAGCCGTCGTAGAATGAATCCGGGGTGACGTTGAGTATCCCCATCACCTGGGGTATGGTGAAAGTACGGAGCCTTCCGTGTATGGTCAGAGTGAACGGTGTCATTTATGTGCGAAATTACTCATTTATTTTCTTTCTTCCAAAAAGTTGATTAACTTTGCAGAAACCTATCATTAACACGAATCCTTATTTCAAATTCCTTATTGATGAAAACTTACGGTATCCTGGCTCCGGCACTGGTTCTGGCAATGAGTGTGTCGGCACAGGAACAAAAACTTACGGGTGAACTTCTGGGCACCGCGGCAAACAATGGTTATGCACTGGAGAATATTGTTGACGGAGATCTAAATACCAGCTTCTATGCTTTGCGCGAGAACGAGAACTATTCGCGTCCGTGGGCCGGTTTAGATCTTGGCAAAGCGCACGTGATCTCGAAAATCGGTATCGCCCCTTCCAAAGAAAGCAAAAGTTGCTCGCGCGTGGCTGTATTTCAGGGCGCCAACCAGCCCGACTTCATTGACGCCATGCCCATAGCGATGGTTCCCGCCCAAGGGCTGACCCCCGGCGAGATGTATTATATTGATGTGAATGTGTCGCGTGGATTCCGCTATGTGCGTATGGTGGGCGCCGGCGGCGCTCAGATGAATGTGGCCGAACTGGAGTTCTACGGCACCGAAGGGGAGGGTGACGACTCGCACTTCTTCCAGGTGACCCACCTCCCCACCATCGCTTTCAACACTCCCGGCATGGAAGAGATCAAGAGCAAGGACGACAAACATTCCGGCTCAACAATTTATGTGATTTCCGACAACGGCACCACCCTCCTCACCGACACCAAATGCCAGATGAAAGGGCGCGGCAACGGATCCTGGCAGATGGACAAGAAGCCTTTCCAGATCAAGTTCGACAAAAAGCAGCAGATTCTCTCCGACGCTCCTTCAAAAGCCAAGAAATGGACCCTTATCAACAACCACGGCGACAAGACCCTCATGCGTAACCGCGTGGCCTTCGACATGAGCCGCGAGATAGGAATGGAATATACGCCGTACTGCCGTTTCGTGGATGTGATATACAACGGCGAGTATGAGGGATGTTACCAGCTTTGCGATCAGATGGAGGTGAACAAAGGCCGCGTGGACATCACGGAGATGCTTCCTGAGGATATTGAAGGACTCGCTCTCACCGGAGGCTATTTCATCGAAATCGACGCTTACGCCGACCAGGAAAAATCGTGGTTCAACGCCCATCACAACATTCCGGTGACAATCAAATCGCCTGACGAAGACGAGATCGTGGAAGCACAGAGCCGCTACATCGAGGACTACTTCAACAAGATGGTGGATGCCGTATATTCCTCCGACTTCACCGACCCAGCAACCGGCTACCGCAAGTATCTCGACCTTGACAGTTTCCTCCGCTACTTCATCTGCGGCGAACTTACAGGCAACACCGACACCTACTGGAGCACATATATGTATAAAGAGCGCGGATCAGACAAGTTTATCACCGGCCCGATCTGGGACCAGGACCTTGCTTTCAACAACGACTCGCGTACTTTCGACGTTAACGGGAAATCGGACTTCATCTACAACTACGGATCACATGCCGGCGATATGAGGGCTTTTGTCACACGTATCGTAAAGAACGATGCCGGTGCGCGCCGCCGTCTCAGTGAAATCTGGTCGACTCTCCGCAAGCACGAGAACTTCAACGCCGATTATTTCAACGGCAAAATAGATGAATATGCAGCCGACCTCGATGCATCGCAGAAACTCAACTTCGTGCGCTGGCCCATCCTTGACCAGTGGGTGCACATGAATCCCCGTCCGCTCTACACATACGAGGCCGAAGTGAGCGCAGTCAAGAACTACATTACCTCGCGTTTCAAAAAACTCGACACTCTCATCGGTATCGTCGATGTGCCGGATGACTCGGCCATTGACGGCATCGAGGCCGACGGAGCCATCGACGCTCCCGCCGAATATTACCGCCTCGACGGCACCTTCTGCGGCGAAACGCCCGACGGCCCCGGCATCTATCTCCTCCGCCGCGGTCCCCGCGCCGAAAAAGTTGTGGTGAGATAAGTCTTATAAATACAATAAATTAATCGCCGGATTATGTGCGCCATGCAGGCACATAATCCGGCGATTAATTTTTCAGACGGAGTGGATCAGTAGTTGTGGTCGGAGTCGGCGAGCTCGCGGGCGCTGACGGCGGGGTCGGTGAGCTTGTGCCATACGTAGGCGATGTAGCCGATTACGATCGGGAGGAGGAGGGTCACCCAGGCCATCACCTTGAGGGTGAAGTGGGTGGAGGAGCTGTTGGCGATGGTCAGGGAGCTGTCGGGGTGTGTCACTGACGGCAGGTAGGCGGTGTTGTTGTAGCCGCTGATGCAGAAGAGGCAGGTGACGACGACCACAGTGCCGATGCCGGTCCACCAGAACGCCTGTTTGCGGAAGCGTGGATCGAGCCATCCGCGGATTATGCCGTAGAGCACGGCCAGTACGCCTAAAAGGAAGGGCACGCCTACCCACCACATTTCCACGAGATTGTACAGGTATTTGTTGGCTACGGGATGGAAATGCCCGTTCTCGGAGAGAGTATAGCCCGGTGCGAGGAAAAGGGCGGCTGCGAAGCCGAGGAAGAGCACCGTGAAGATGGCGCCGTTGGCAAGGATGCGGAAGCGGCTGAGACGTCCGAAAGCGTCAGGATCGGGAGCGTCGATGTTGCGGTAGATGAACATCACTCCGAGTGTGCGCGCAAGGAAGAGCACGGTGAAGCCTAAAAGGAGATTCGGCAGGGAGAAGATCTCGTAAAGGCCGTGTCCGGGATTCCACACGGAGATCACCGGAGAGCCGGCGTTGAGGATGCTCTGGCGCGAGACTTCGAAGTCGGCGCCGAAAAACTGCATCCCTACCGCGCACCCCAGCAGCACGCATCCCACGCATCCGTTGAAGCACAGAAAACAGTCGTAGGCCGATGTGCCGAAAATATTGCCCGGTTTTGAGCGGAATTCGTAGCTCACCGCCTGGAGGATAAAGCTCAGCAGTATAAGCATCCACAGCCAGTAGGCACCCCCGAAACTGGTGGAGTAGTAGAGGGGGAAGGAGGCGAAGAAGGCTCCGCCGAAGGTGACGAGGGTGGTGAACGTAAGTTCCCATTTGCGGCCGAGCACGTTGACGGTGAGCTGTTTCAGCTCGGTCTGGCGTCCGGGCCAGAGGAATGTCTGTCCTCCCTGCACGAAGAGGAGGAACACCAGCAGTCCGCCTAAAAGCGATATCACGAACCACCAATATATCTGTAAGGCTTCCATGGCTTATTTGTTTTTGTCGTTAGTGTTTTCATCGGCGGCGAGGAGGTCGCGGCGCGAGGCTTTGGAGATTTCACGGGTGAGGATGGAGATGTCGGCGGCGAGCAGACCTGTGAACACCGCAACGAACATCCAGAAGGTAAGCTGCACGGAGCCTGCCGGGATGGCGCTGACGGCGGCTTTGCAGGGGAGGAGTCCCTCGATGGTCCAGGGCTGGCGTCCCATTTCGGCCACGATCCATCCGGCTTCGCTGGCGAGCCATACCACCGGAATCGTCAGCAGCCCGAAGAATATCAGCCATTTGTTCTCGAGCACAGCCGGGCGGCGGTAGCTCAGGAAAAGCATCACCACGAAGAACAGCAGCAGGTAGCCGCCGAAAATCACCATCACGCGGAAAGCGTAGAAAGTTATCGCTACCGGGGGTATCGCTTCATCGGGATTGTCAAGGAATCCGTAGCCGAAATACTTGAAGTCGGCTTTGAGGTCGCTGTGGGCTGCCGCCATAGCCACGCTGTCGCCGGCTGCCGAGGCTGCCTCGTAGCGGCGGAGGGCTTCCTGGGCGGCCTGTCCGCGCGCTATGCGCTCGGCGTAGCTTACGGTGGCGATGGTGTCGCCCTGCGCGGTGAGCTCGCGTCCCTCTATGAGGTCGTTTATGCCGGGCACGAACGAGCCGGGGTCGTGGTTGGCGAGGATCGACAGGCCGTAGGGAATCCGGATGGCATATTTTACGGGTTCTTTGCCGTCGGTACGTTCCTTCGAGGTGTCGAGGACGCCGATACCCACGAGATCCTGGCCGCACGAGCCGTCGTAGAGAGCTTCCATTGCGGCGAGTTTCATGGGTTGGGTATTGGCCACGTCGACAGCCGACATGTCACCGGTCCAGGTAGTCAGCACTATTCCGGCAAGTCCAACCCACGAAGCCACTTTCATGGAGTCCTTGGCAAACTGCACGTTGCGCTTTTTCAGCAGGAACCAGCAGCTGACGCCTACCACGAACACGGCGCCGAGTACCCACCCCGACAGCACGGTGTGGAAGAATTTTACCACCGCCGTGTGCGAGAGCGCCACTGCGGCGAAGTCGGTCATGACGTTGCGCATCTGCGCCGGGTCGAAGTCCATTCCCACCGGGTGCTGCATCCAGGCGTTGGCCACCAGAATCCAGTAGGCCGACAGCGAGATGCCGATAGCGGTGAGCCATGTGGCGGCGAGGTGGAATCCGGGCGACACCCTCTTCCACCCGAAGAACATCACCGCGATGAATGTGCTCTCGAGGAAGAACGCCGCTATCCCTTCGATAGCCAGGGGAGCGCCGAAAATATCACCCACGAACCAGGAATAGTTGCTCCAGTTCGTGCCGAATTCGAACTCAAGAATAATGCCCGTAGCCACGCCGCAGGCGAAATTGATACCGAACAGGAGCATCCAGAATTTTGTCATCCGCTTCCAGCGTTCGTCGCGGGTTTTCAGATAGATGCTCTCCATGATGCCCACTATCAGCGACAGGCCGATGGACAGAGGCACGAAGAGCCAGTGCACTATCGCCGTGAGTGCAAACTGGCCGCGTGACCAGTCGATGGTGCTTAACAAATCGTTCATCTTGAAATATAAGGGTTTTAGTTATTAGTTTCTATGGTATTGTGGTGGAGCCTGCTGAAAGCGAGGCTGTGAGGTTGACGGGTACCTGACGCACAAAGTTAAAACAAAAGCCCGATAATCGTGCGGATAATCTAAAAAAATCGCAGATAGTCTTAATAGTTTACTATGATCGCATTTGCCTTTGGACTCTGGAGAGTATTCGGAGAAATCAAAAAAATAATGAAAAATTGAGGCGGTTAAAGAATAATTGCTAATTTTGTGGTTGATTTGCCGGAATAGTCGTGCGGGTATCCACTTGGTATGGCCGCATTATGTTCCGTCTCCGCTTAATACACAACATACCAAATCCTTATAATAATATCAGTTATGGAAATTTCCCATATCGAGCACATCGGTATCGCCGTTCCCTCGCTGGAAGAGGCTATTCCGTTCTACGAGAACATTCTCGGCCTTAAATGTTTTGCCATCGAAGAAGTTGCCGACCAGAAAGTGAAGACCGCTTTCTTCAAGGTGGGCCAGACCAAGATCGAACTCCTGGAGGGTACAGCTCCCGAGAGCGCCATCTGCAAGTTCATCGAGAAAAACGGCGGCCGCGGCGGCATCCAGCACGTGGCTTTCGCCGTGGAGGACGGTGTGGCCAACGCACTGGCCGAGGCCGAGGAGAAGGGCTGCAAGCTCATCGACAAGGCACCGCGTCCCGGAGCCGAAGGACTTAATATCGCCTTCCTGCATCCCAAATCGACCGTAGGCACCCTTGTGGAGCTTTGCGAGGATCCTAAGAAGAAATAAATCCAACCAATATAAATTTACGTAATGAGCACTCAGCTTGAAAAAATTCAGGAACTGATCGCCAAGCGCGAACAGGCTCGTCTGGGCGGCGGAGAGAAAGCCATCCAGAAGCAGCACGAACGCGGCAAATATACCGCCCGCGAACGTATCGCCCAACTGCTTGACGAAGGTTCTTTTGAAGAACTTGATATGTTTGTGACCCACCGCTGCCACAACTTCGGCCAGGAGAAGAAATCGTTCCTCGGCGATGGCGTGGTGACTGGCTACGGCACAATCGACGGACGCCTTGTTTATGTTTTCGCACAGGATTTCACCGTGTTCGGCGGTTCCCTCTCGGAGACTATGGCACAGAAAATCTGCAAGGTGATGGATATGGCCATGAAGATGGGTGCCCCCGTTATCGGTCTGAATGACTCGGGTGGCGCACGTATTCAGGAAGGTATCAACGCACTGGCCGGATATTCCGAGATTTTCCAGCGCAATATCCTCGCTTCCGGTGTGATTCCTCAGATTTCGGCTATCCTCGGCCCCTGCGCCGGCGGTGCCGTATATTCCCCCGCTCTGACCGACTTCACCATCATGGCCAAAGGTATCTCCTACATGTTCCTTACCGGCCCGAAGGTGGTGAAAACCGTTACCGGCGAGGATGTAAGCCAGGAAGATCTGGGTGGCGCATCGGTTCACGCCTCGAAATCGGGTGTGGCACATCTGGCCGCCGAGGATGGCGAGGAAGCCATCAAGATGATCCGTCAGCTCATGACCTACATCCCTCAGAACAACCTGGAGGAGACCCCCATCGTGGAGTGCACCGACCCCATCGACCGCATGGATGACGAGCTCAACGAGATTATCCCCGAAAGCGCCAACCGCGCATACGATATGTACAAGGTCATCGGCGCCATCATCGACAACGGTGAGTTCTTCGAGATCCAGCCCGATTACGCCAAGAACATCATCATCGGTTTCGCCCGTTTCAACGGCCGTTCGGTAGGTATCGTGGCCAACCAGCCCAAGTATCTCGCCGGCGTGCTCGACTGCAACGCTTCGCGCAAGGCTGCCCGGTTTGTGCGTTTCTGCGACGCCTTCAATATCCCCATCGTGTCGCTCGTCGACGTGCCGGGCTTCCTCCCCGGTACCGGCCAGGAGTACAACGCCGTGATTCTCCACGGCGCCAAGCTGCTCTACGCTTACGGCGAGGCTACAGTGCCCAAGGTTACCGTTACCCTCCGCAAGAGCTACGGCGGCTCGCATATCGTGATGAGCTGCAAACAGCTCCGCGGCGACATGAACTACGCATGGCCTACAGCTGAGATCGCAGTTATGGGAGGTGCCGGCGCTGTGGAAGTGCTCTATGCAAAAGAGGCAAAAGCATCCGACGATCCCAAGAAAGTTCTCGCCGAGAAAGAAGCGGAATACAACAAGCTCTTCTGCAACCCCTACAACGCGGCAAAATACGGATACATCGACGATGTTATCGAACCCCGCAACACCCGCTTCCGCATTATCCGCGCTCTGCAGCAGCTCGCTACAAAGCGTGTCACCAATCCAGCCAAGAAGCACGGCAACATTCCT
>URZG01000036.1 GCA_900552325.1 uncultured Porphyromonadaceae bacterium
CACTTTCCCTTTCGGAGTCTCGTCATCGGCCGGCACCATGGCCACAGCCTCGTGCAGCTCTGTGTCGAAATCGGCGCCTGTCGACTCGATGGCTTTCACGCCGTTGTCAGCCAGATATTTGATAAGTTTGTTGTAGATCAGATTCATACCCTCCTTCACGGCTTCGGCGTCGGATGAATCGCGGATGGCGTCGAGACCGCGCTCGAAATCGTCCACGATGGGGAGAAGTCCCTGAAGGGCTTTTTCCGAAGCATTCTTCACCAGTTCGGTGCGCTCGCGGAGTGTGCGTTTGCGGAAATTATCGAATTCGGCCATCAGGAAAAGATATTCTTTCTTCTCCTTCTCCACCTCTTCCTCCTTTGTCTGCAGGAGATTCTTGAGAGTCTCTATTTCCGACACCTCTTCGTCAGCCGTAACCTCGGCTGCCTCGGGCTGCACATCTTCCGTGGGGTCTACATCCATCGTTTCCGCACCCTCGCCGAGGTTCTCGGCATCGTATTTCTTATCTTTGTAATTCTTGTCAGAGCTCATATTTCTTTTCTTGAAAAACATGTTGTAAGATTTCATATAGCAAAAACAGTGCCTAACTCCGGCCATAAAGCCGGATGGCAGTTTTTTCAGTGAGAAAAATTTCGGCTTACGCCGACGGACATTCACTTGCCCAGCTTCTCAAATAGATAACAATTCCACTCAGGCAAGGGTTTAAACGACTCTTTATTAAGAAAGATACCATAGACCGCCGCGCCGCTGCCCGACATGGAGGCATAAACGGCGCCCTGATTCAGAAGTTCCTCCTTTACAGCGGCAATCTCCGGATGCCGCGGAAAAATGGAGTTCTCGAAGCCGTTGCGCACCCTCCCCTGCCATTGCTCCGGGGGGAGTGTGCCCACCGTATCGGTAAGCGAAGCTACGTCGCCGCAAGGCGTCACACCGGCGTATGCCTCCTTAGTGGAAACCGAGACATCAGGCTTTACAATGGCAATCCATGTGCCGGCGGTGAAACGCATCGGTATCGCGGCCATATCCGTTCCCGTACCGGTGCAGACAGCCGGCTCATTATATATAAAGAAGGGGCAGTCGGCGCCGACACGCGCCGCCACCTCTGCCATGATTCGCTTCGGCAGCCCCAACGAGAACAGTGCGTCGACGGCACGTATGGCGAAAGCCGCATCCGCCGAGCCACCTCCCAGACCTGCTCCGTCGGGTATGATCTTTTCCAGGAAAAGATCCACCGGAGGGAAATCCACCGTCTCGCGCAAAGCCTTGACGGCTTTCATCACCAGATTTTTTTCAGGAGGACAGTCCACAGGGCGCCCCGTACATACGAGAGTATCGTGCCCGGAAGCCGAAGGCACCGCCTCCAGAACATCATGCCAGGGCACGGGATACATAACAGTTTCCAGGTCATGATAGCCGTCCGGACGGCGACGCAGTATATTCAGACCGATATTGATTTTAGCGTTCGGAAAAACAATCATGACTGCAAAGTAAGGTTAAAATTCCCGAATCTGAAAATTTTTCGCTTTATTTGCAACCTTTCCGAAACACCCTCCGTCTAACATACAGAAACAACAAAAAAAGATTGAATGATATGAGAATCACAAAACGACTTCTGCCATTCGCAGCCTCCCTGCTGCTGACGGCATCGGCTACCGTGGCACAGCCCCCTCAGCCGGCCACCGCGCAGACCGATACGATTTCGGTGACGACAGACTCGCTGCAGATCATTTCAAATGATACCACTGTCATCATTAACCCGGAAGCTGAAACCTCTGACAACGATATCGATGGGCTCTTCATCGGTGATGACAACCGACTCAAACTCCGCCTGGACAACGGAGATGAGGCCGACATCATTGATCTGCTCGACGACGGCTTGGACCTTGCCAGTAAACCCGCGTGGGTGATCGTGGCGATACTCTTCATCGTTTTCTGTGTTCCATGTGTGGCAGTGCTCATTGCCCTGGGACTTATGTTCAACTTTCTGCGTCGTCGAAACCGCGAACGCAACGAACTGATTTCAAAGGCTATCGACAACAACTACACACTGCCGGACGCATTTTACGGACGCCAGAACTCCTCCTATTCCCAGACCTCCTGCCAACCTTGCAGTGCAACCGAAGAGGAAGAAAATGCCAACCGCCCGACACCCCCACCCGCTCCGGTACGTAATCCTAAGACCTTCAGCAACGCTCTGACTCTCATTGTCGTAGGCCTGTGCGTCTTCCTGTTCTTCACTATCGTTGCCAATGCCGGAGTAGGATTTCTCCTGGGAGGCATACCTCTTTTTCTCGGAATAGGCAGAATGATAGGATATTACTACATACCGGGATTTGACAGCCCAAACCAGAAACGCAACTACTGCGAGCCCAGGCCTCCATATCAGGGTAATTACTACGACAACAACAACGGGTTCAACGGATACAACCGGCAGCCTACATATTATAACGGGAACTACAGTCAGAATTCCACCCCCAACCGCCCCGGTAACACCCCTCCCGGCAACTGCCCTCCTCCTCCCGCCGACTATAACCGCTGACGATACTTCACCACCATAAAAAGTTCCGTAACCCGTTGACTGATGCTTAAACGTCTCGAAGAAACACGTTTGCTTGCTTTGTGCATGTGCTCCGACAACCGCGAGGCCTTCTCGCGGCTGGTGGAGCTGCATCAGCAGGGGCTGCGCCGTTTCCTGATGAATCTGTGCGGGGGTGACCTGATGCTCACCGACGACCTGGCCCAGGACACATTCCTGAAGGCGTGGATCGGCATCAGGCAGTTCCGTGGCCTATCGGGATTCCGCACATGGCTTTACCGGATAGCGCTCAACGAATATATAAGTTACCGGCGCTCACGCTCCAACTGCATGCTCAACGAGGCCTCGGACGCCGCCGACCTACAGCTGGCATCGCCGGTCGACGCCGAACGGCGCGCCGATGCCGGGATAGACGCCCGGACCATGCTGGCCCAGCTATCGGAATCGGAAAAAACCATCTCGCTGCTGTTCTATCTTGAGGAACTGCCGATAAAGGAGATCGTGAAGATAACCGGTATGGCCGAAGGCACAGTGAAGTCGCATCTCAGCCGTGCCCGCAAGAAAATGGCCGAAATTCAATAATATATAAATCTGACACTCACGCGATGAAAAAGACCGATGAAATACGCAATACCGACCGCATGATAGCCCGACGGCTTCAGTCCGGACTCCCGCAGGCGCCCGAAAACGAATGGTTCACCCGCAGGGTAATGAACCGTCTGCCCGAGAAGCGCCACAACCGTGCGGCCATCCTCGTTCAGTGGATATGCTACCTCTTGTCGCTCGGCGCACTCGGCACCGGCGCATGGCTCACGATCGACAACATAATCGTCAACGGAGTTTCCGTAAATTCGCTCGTGTTCCTGGCGCTGATTCCGGTGCTCGCCATATTCTGCACCGGAGTCATGGCCGCTCCCGCCGTGCGTAAAATATTCGAAGGGGAGCAGAACATCTTCCGATAACAGGTTTGAATCTGCCAACGGCCGCTCATATCACTCATAAAATTGCTTGAATTTTTGTCACATAAAATATTGTTTGTAATTTTACAAACATAAGTTGTATGCGACATGTCAGAATTAGAAAACAATACCAGGAACGACTTGCTAAATTTGCCAAAGCGATGGGACACTCCACACGCATCGCAATTCTGCACATGTTCCCGCAGCTGTTTGACGACTGTTATCCGTCGTAAAAGAACAGCTGCGTGTAATCGGCATATTTTTCGGAACTGCAACTGTGATAATTATCTTATCAGGTCCTATCTACAATCTTATACTATAGACAAATGAATCAAAGAGAAAAAGCAATTTTTCAGGTTACACTTATCGGTTCTATCGTAAACGCAGCCCTTATCGTGCTGAAATTGACAGCCGGTATTTTGGGCAGAAGTTCTGCCCTGATAGCAGACGGCATCCATTCTTTCACAGACTTCATTACAGATGTCATTGTTCTCATCTTCGTAAAATTATCAGGTAAACCATGTGATAAGGTACACAGCTACGGACACGGCAAATTTGAGACTCTTGCCACATTGATAATCGGAGTATTCCTGACAGATGCCGGAATAGGCTTAATGGTAAGCGCAGTCAGAGAAATCATATCGAGCCTTAACGGAGCGTTGCTTCCGGAACCCACATGGCTTGCATTTGCGGTGGCCACAGCCTCCATTTTAGTCAAGGAGATCCTATACCGTCATACTGTCAGAGTCGGGAAACAGGTCAAATCAGACGCTACAATAGCCAATGCATGGCATCATCGCAGTGATGCCATATCATCACTGGGAACTATGGCAGGCATTGGAGGGGCTATCTTATTAGGTGACAAATGGCGGATTCTTGACCCGCTGGCAGCTGTTCTTGTCAGCATATTCATCATCAAATCAGGTTATGACATTATGAGTCCCGCTGTCAATGAGCTTCTGGAAGGAGCATTGCCGGAAAAGCAGTCTGCTGAAATATCTGAATTAATCAACTCCGTAAATGGCGTTAAAGGATTCCACAATCTGCGCACGAGAAAAATAGGCAATACCATAGCTGTGGACGTCCACGTAAAAATGGATGGCAAACTCATGTTGAAGGAAGCTCATGATATAGCGACATTGGTCGAAGAAAAAATACGCGGACGATTTGGCAAAGAGAGCATAATCAATATACACATGGAACCGCTAAAGCAATAATTCTGTAATTTGTCGCAATTTATTTTAATGTTCAATCAAATCCTCAGAGATTTTTGAATATAAACATTGATATCAGAACTCCGATTTATTTAAATAATTAACATCCATCCGATATGAATAATCCGAAAGTAAAGTCCAACACAGGCATTGCACTGCTGGTAATGTTTGCAATTACATTGGTGACAGGAATAATCCTTCATCTGAAAAAATACGGAGTCGTTGTAGAACCCAGAAACGTGATAAAAATTATTCACTGGCTTGGAGGATTTACAATGGTTTTCCTTGTTGGTTTGCATGGGAAACATTTCGGGAGCGTACTTTTAAATAGCCTGAAAAAACACACTTGCACAAGTATTAATACAATCATACTCATAATATTTGTAACAGCTACAACTGTTACGGGATTGATCAAGCTATTAAGTCCGGTAAAAATTCACGGCCTTGGAACATGGCATTTTTGGCTTGGGATAACCATGTCAGTATCAGTTGTAATTCATCTTTTCCATGGCATCCCGATGCTTATCAAAATGATTAAAGCAAGAAAAAGAGTACATTCATAACTTAACGATATTATCATATCGTACAATCATCGTCAAGAAAATCCAATTCTGAAAAGACACGCCAACCGTCAGTCATGATGGTAAGGCTCTCCGCGCATTATGGTCATTGCGCGGTAAAGCTGTTCGGCGAAGAAAAGGCGTATCAGCTCATGCGGGAAAGTCATCCGCGACAGCGACATCATGGCATTGGCACGTGCGTAGACCTCCTGCGAGAAACCGTATGGGCCGCCGACAATGAACACAAGATTGCGCAACCCGCAGTTGGCCCCCTCCTCAATCATTCCGGCGAAAGCTCTCGATGTGAATTCCTTCCCCCTTTCATCAAGAAGCACCACCCGGTCATCGTTTTTCAGACGTGAAAGAATCTCCGTCCCCTCGGCTTCCTTCTGCCGGGAGGATGTAGTTTTTTTAGAGGCTTTCACATCAGGAATCACTACGTGTTCCACAGGCATGTAGCGTCCAGCACGCTGCAGATACTCCTCGGCGGCGTCGCGCAGATAAGGGGTGGTGGTGCGGCCCACGACCATAAATGTGATTTTCATCGGCGAAAATTGTCTGTTTGGCGTTAAATGCGTAAATTTGCACAAAGTTAAACAAAGATTTTAGAAAAACGAATCAGATATGAAATCACGAGAAGAACTTATCGACGACCTCCTTACATTGTCGTTCGCCGAAGATGTGGGTGACGGCGACGCCACCACCCTTTCCACAATCCCTGCCGAAGAGATGGGGCGCCAGCGCCTGATCGTGAAAGAGGAAGGAATACTGGCGGGCGTGGAAGTAGCCCGCATGGTGTTCGATAAGTTCGACCCCTCGCTGAAGATGACCGTGTATATCCACGACGGCGCGCACGTAAAACCCGGCGACATAGCTTTCGAGGTGGAAGGTCCAGTCCGTTCTCTCCTCCAGACCGAACGAGTGATGCTCAACATCATGCAGCGTATGAGCGGCATCGCCACCACCACCGCCCGCTATCAGGCAAAGCTGGAAGGCCTGGCCACGAAAGTGCTCGACACCCGCAAGACCACCCCGGGCATGCGTCTGCTCGAAAAAGACGCGGTAAAGATCGGAGGCGGCGAGAATCATCGCATAGGTCTTTTCGACATGATTCTCATCAAAGATAACCACGTGGACTTCGCAGGCGGCATACACAACGCTGTGGAATCGGCAAGGAAATGGTGTCGTGAGAACGGCAAAGACCTGAAGATAGAGGTCGAGACCCGCAACGAGGAGGAGATCCGCCAGGCTCTCGCCGAGAACGTGGACCGCATAATGCTCGACAACTTCACTCCCGAGCGCACAGCCGGCGCGGTGAAGATTATCCGCGAGGACGATGCCCGCAACGGACGTCACACCGAGATCGAATCGTCGGGAGGCATCACCATCGACACCCTCCGCGCTTACGGCGAAACCGGCGTGGACTTCATCTCCGTAGGAGCCCTCACCCACTCGGTCAAAGGGCTTGACATGAGTTTCAAGGCATTCTAAACTTACCGGAATGAAGAAAGCATCCGATTTCACACTGGTGGAAACCCGTCGGCTTACCGCCCGTTTCTCGTTACTTACCTTCAAGGGGGAAATACCCGCCGATGTGCAGCCCGGGCAGTTCGTTCAGGTGCGCGTCGATACCTCCAAGACCACCTTCCTGCGCCGCCCAATATCCATAAACGAGGCCGATCCGGTTTCCGGCATACTCCGGTTGCTGATCCGCCGTGCCGGCGACGGCACGAATGCCCTGTGCGACCTGGAACCGGAAGCGACGGTAAACATGCTGCTGCCGCTGGGCAACGGGTTCACCATACCAGAAAACAGGTCACAGCGCATCCTCCTTGTCGGTGGTGGCGTAGGCGTAGCCCCGATGATGATGCTCGGCCGCGTGCTCAAAGAGAACGGCATCGAACCTTCATTCCTGCTGGCGGCGCGCACAGAAAACGAGCTTCTCCTGCTGGATGAGTTCAAGGCCATAGGCACGGTATATACCGCGACCGACGACGGCACTTCGGGAGAAAAATGCTTCGCCCACCAACACAGTGTACTTGCATCCGAAGGACGCTGGGACAAGGTGTGCTGCTGCGGACCCGCCCCGATGATGAAAGGTGTGGCGGCCGCCGCCCGCGCTATCGGCGCCGACTGCGAGGTATCGCTTGAAAACATGATGGCATGCGGCCTCGGAGCCTGCCTCTGCTGCGTGGAGAACACCGTGAAAGGGAATGTGTGCGTATGCACATACGGCCCCGTATTCAACATCAAAGAACTCACCTGGTAACAGTTATGGAGAAGAATGTAAAGCCGTGTCTGGCTGTAAAGATAGGTGGCATGGAGATGCGTAACCCCGTGATGACCGCCTCCGGGACTTTCGGCTACGGCTGGGAGTTCTCCGACTTCATGCCCCTCTCGGCCCTGGGCGCCTATATTGTCAAAGGCACCACCCTCGCTCCGCGCGAAGGCAACCCATATCCGCGCATGGCCGAAACCCCGTCGGGGATGCTGAACGCCGTTGGCCTGCAGAATAAGGGGGTCGACTACTTCGTGAAGAACATCTACGGCATGATAAAAGGCTACGACTCAAATCTCGTGGTCAACGTCAGCGGTTCGCAGCCCGAAGACTATGCCGAAGTGGCTCGCAGACTCGCCCCGCTCGACGGCGTGAAGACCATCGAGGTCAATATCTCCTGCCCTAACGTGAAGCAGGGAGGCATGGCCTTCGGCACCACCTGCGCCGGAGCCGAGGCCGTTACCCGCGCGGTACGCGACGCATGGCCCCGCACTCTCATCGTGAAACTCTCGCCCAACGTCACGGACATCACCGAGATAGCCCGTGCCGCCGAAGGGGCGGGTGCCGACGCCGTATCCCTTATAAACACTCTGATGGGTATGGCTGTGGATGTGGAGCGTCGCCGCCCGATGCTCTCCACCGTTACCGGCGGCCTTTCGGGTCCGGCGGTGCGCCCTGTTGCGGTGCGTATGGTGTGGCAGACTGCCAAAGCCGTGAAAATACCCGTGGTGGGTCTCGGAGGGATAGCCTCAGGCCGCGACGCCATTGAATTCATGCTTGCCGGCGCCCGCGCCGTGGAAGTGGGTACCGCCAATTTCATCAATCCCGCCGTGTGCGTGGAGATCGTGGAATGGATGAACGACTGGTGTGTGCGCCACGGAGTGAAGGACATCAACGAAATCGTAGGTGAAATCTGATCTGTTTTGAAAAACGACACTGAAAACATCACCCCCGGCGGTGAAACGATGAAACGTATCGCCGTACTCGGATCGACGGGCTCGATCGGCACTCAGACACTCGATGTCATCCGGGAATATCCCGAGAGATTCAAGGCCGAAGTGCTGATAGCCGGAAGCAACGTGGACCGGCTCGTGGAGCAGGCCCGGGAATTCCGGCCGGCTCTTGCCGTAGTGGCCGACGAAAGCAAATATGCGGCGCTCAAAGAGGCCCTGGCTCCCCTCGGCATAGAGGCGGCTGCGGGTAACGATGCCGTAAACAATGCCATGTCCGCCGTGGAATTCGACACCGTGGTGACCGCCACGGTAGGTTACAGCGGCCTTGCTCCCACCCTCCATGCGATAAAAGCCGGACGCGACATAGCGCTGGCGAACAAGGAAACCCTCGTGGTGGCCGGCGATCTGGTGACACGCGAACTGGAGGCGAGCCGGTCGCGCGTGATTCCTGTCGACTCCGAACACTCGGCGGTCTACCAATGCCTGCGCGGAGAGCGTCACGACGATATACGCCGCCTCATAATCACCGCTTCCGGCGGACCTTTCCGCAACACTCCCGCCGACAAACTCCCGCATGTAACGGTGGCCGACGCGCTCAACCATCCCAACTGGAGTATGGGCGCAAAAATCACCATCGACTCGGCCACGATGGTCAACAAGTCTTTCGAGATCATAGAGGCGCGGTGGCTTTTCGACGTAAAACCGGAGCAGATCACGGCTATGGTACACCCGCAGTCGGTGATACATTCGATGGTGGAGTTCGTCGACGGTTCCGTCAAGGCCCAGCTCGGCAAACCCGACATGAGGATGCCCATCCGCCTGGCCCTCGGCGACGGCGCCCGTCTCGCCACACCGAAATCACCGCTGACTCTCGAGGACCTGCTTCTGCTCACATTCACCGAGATAGACACCGAACGGTTTCCCGGAGCCACGCTGGGACATTTTGCGCTGCAACGCGGCGGCAACACGGCATGTGTGATCAATGCCGCCAACGAAATCGCTGTCGCGGCATTTCTTGAGGGAGCCATCCGGTTCACCGACATATACACAACCATAATGGATACGGTGGAACGTGCTGATTTCATTGCCATTCCATCATACGACGACTATGTGGCGTCGAATTATATGGCACGTGGAATCGCGCGGAAAATCATATCGGCAAGACACAGGTAACAAACTTTCACCGACAAAAACTTTACATTGGAAACATTCTGGATAAAAGCAGTCCAACTCATAGCGGCCCTGTCACTGCTCGTGGTGATACATGAGTTCGGCCACTATCTGTGGGCAAGACTCTTCAAGATTCGCGTGGAGAAGTTTTATCTCTTCTTCAACCCGTGGTTCTCGCTCGTGCAGTACGACCCCGAGAAGGGGGTTCTGCGGTTCGGCACCTGGACTAAGACAAAAAAGACACTGCTTCCACCCGACAAAGACGGTAAGGAACAGGTCAAAAAAGAGGAATCTGACCGCGAACTACTGAAAATAAAGATCGGCCGCGACCGCTCGGACGATCCCGCACTCTCAGGCTGGCGCAAGACCGTATACGGCATCGGGTGGCTTCCGCTCGGCGGTTACGTGAAGATCGCCGGCATGATCGACGAATCGATGGACAAGGAACAGATGGCGCTCCCCCCGAAAGCCGACGAGTTCCGCGTAAAACCGGCCTGGCAGCGCCTTTTTGTCATGACAGGCGGCGTGATCAACAACTTCATCCTCGCCATAATAATCTATGCCGGAATAGCATGGTACTGGGGAGAGAAAACCATACCTTACGAGAATGCATACGAAGGGATGGACTTCACTCCGGCCGCTCAGGAGATGGGTTTCCGTACCGGCGACATCATCATAGCGGCCGACGGGAAACCGATAGACCAGACCGACCGCTCGCATATCTACAAAATGCTCGAAGCCAGAAACGTGACTGTGGTCCGCGGCCCCGAACGCAAGGATACTGTCGTGGTGCCGATGCCCTCGGATGCCGTGGAACGTCTCAGCGAGCAGGGTTTCATGGCGCTCCGAGTGCCTGTATTCGTAAAATCCGTGATGCCCGGAGAAGCCGCCCAGAAAGCAGGACTCCGGGAGGGTGACCGGCTGATATCCGTCGACGGCGTAGCGACCCCCGCGTTTACCGAACTCTCGCCGGCGCTGCTTGCGCATGCCGACAAACCTACCGACTTGGGCGTGATCCGAGGCAACGACACCATCCATGTCACCGCCACACCCAACGGTGCCGGGAAACTCGGTTTCGAGCTGAAAAGCCCGGTTGATATCTTCGAGGTCAAAGTAACGAAATACGGTATGTTCGAGGCCATCCCCGTCGGAATCAAGGACGGTACGGACTTCCTTGTCACCTACGTAGGGTCGCTCAAGCACCTGTTCTCAAAAGAGGGAGCCGAGAGCGTTGGCGGCTTCGGAGCGATAGGCAACATGTTCCCTCCGAAATGGAACTGGCGCACTTTCTGGGAAATGACCGCTTTCCTCTCCATCATCCTCGCCTTCATGAACATCATACCCATTCCGGCTCTTGACGGCGGCCATGTGGCTTTCCTCCTGTGGGAAGTAGTAACCCGGCGCGCACCCTCCGAGAAATTCATGGAGTATGCCCAGACAGCCGGCATGTTGTTCCTGCTGGCATTGCTCATATATGCCAACTTCAACGACCTTTACAGGTTCGTGCTCAAATAAAAACAATTCCGGTTTATTGCGGTCGCGACATGTCGCGGCCATACAATGGCAATAAGCCTGTTTTTGTCAACACTCTTTAAAATAAACTCGTACTTGAAAAGTATGATTGAGTTAAAACTGAAACGCGGCAAAGAGGAATCACTCGACCGTTTTCATCCCTGGGTATTCTCAGGCGCTCTGGCATCGGAGCCTCCGGAGGACCTCGCAGAAGGGGATGTGGTCGGCGTGACAGCCTCCGACGGCCGCTTTATCGGCACGGGACATTACCAGATCGGTTCGATCGCCGTGCGCATACTTGATTTCTCGCGACGCGATATAGACGAGACGTTTTTCCGCGAACGGCTGACCGACGCCCTTCGTCTGAGGAAAACCCTGCATCTCGACACCCCCGAAAACAACGCCTACCGTCTGGTGCATGGCGAGGGGGATTTTCTTCCCGGACTGGTAATCGACATATATGGATCCACCGCCGTAGTGCAGGCGCACTCCGTAGGGATGCACTACGCCCGCGAGACGGTGGCACGATGCCTGACATCGCTCCCAGGCCTGGAAGTGCGCAACGTCTACTACAAATCGGAGACGACCCTACCCTACAAGGCCCGGCTCGACCAACGCAACGACTATATAATAGGGAGCGCCGAGACGGCTGTGGCAACCGAGAACGGACTCAAATTCAATATCGACTGGCTGCGCGGGCAGAAAACAGGGTTCTTCGTGGACCAGCGCGACAACCGTGCCCTACTTCAGCGCTACTCGGCCGGACGCAATGTGCTGAATATGTTCTGTTATACCGGTGGCTTCTCCGTGTATGCCATGCGCGGCGACGCGCGACTGGTCCACTCGGTGGATTCGTCGGAGAAAGCCGTAACGCTCACCGACGCGAACATAGAGCTGAATTTTCCGGGTGACACACGCCACAAGTCGTTCGCGGTTGACGCCTTCAAGTATCTTGACGGCATGAAGCAGGGTGAATACGATCTCATCGTGCTTGACCCGCCGGCGTTCGCCAAACACCGCAGTGCCCTGCGCAACGCCCTGCGCGGATACCAGCGCCTTAACTTCAAGGCTTTTGAAAAGATAGCCCCCGGCGGTATACTTTTCACTTTCTCCTGCTCTCAGGCCGTGAGCCGCGAGCAGTTCCGTCTGGCGGTATTCTCGGCGGCCGCACAAAGCCGCCGGCGCGTGCGCATACTCCATCAGCTCACCCAGCCCGCAGACCATCCGGTGAACATCTGCCATCCGGAGGGGGAATACCTCAAAGGACTGGTACTTTACGTGGAGTGATCCCGCTTGCCTATCATCCAAAATCATCAGATATGAAATTAATGAGAATGACGGCTGCGGCTCTCGCCGTAGTCCTCGCCACAACTTCAGCAATGGCTAATTTTACCGACCCGAACAATCCCTCGGGCACTGTGGTAGACCGCTTCGCCGACGTGGAGGTGATGCGTTATGCCGTGCCCGGCTTCGAGGAACTTACCCTCGACCAGAAAAAACTCATATATTACCTTACGGAGGCCGCCCTGGCAGGCCGTGACATCCTGTGGGACCAGAACGGCAAGTACAATCTTGAGATTCGCAAGCTTATCGAGTCGGCCTACACTAATTACAATGGCGACCGCAACAACCCTCAGTTCAA
>URZG01000037.1 GCA_900552325.1 uncultured Porphyromonadaceae bacterium
GCTGGCGGAGCGGCCCATGAGTTTGATGAAGTGCCAGTATTTCTTGGCGGAGTTGCAGTCACGCTGGATGTTGCCGATAACTTCGGAGTAAACTTTGGTGGCGGTGTCGAAACCGAAAGAGGTCTCGATCACGTCGTTCTTGAGGTCACCGTCGATGGTCTTGGGGCAGCCGAGTACCTGCACGCCGGCGTCAATGCTCTTGTAGTATTCGGCGAGCACTGCCGCGTTGGTGTTGGAGTCGTCGCCGCCGATGATAACGAGAGCGGAGATGTTGAGCTCACGGAGGATTTCAAGACCTTTGTCGAACTGCTCTTTGGTTTCGAGTTTCGTACGGCCCGAGCCGATGATGTCGAAACCGCCGGTGTTGCGGTAATCTTTGATGAAATCGGCGGTGAGTTCCATGTACTGATGGTCCACGAAACCGCCGGGGCCCATAAGGAAGCCGTAGAGTTTGGAGTCGCGGTGTATTTTTTTCAGACCGTCGAAAAGACCGCAGATCACGTTGTGGCCGCCGGGAGCCTGGCCGCCGGAGAGGATTACACCTACATTGACGGGTTTGGAGGGTACCGGAGTGTTGGATTTTTCAAATTTAAGTTCGGGCAGTCCGTATGTGTTGGGGAAGAGATTTTTGATATCCTCCTGGTCGGCTACGGAATTGGTGGCGTTGCCTGCAACGGCTTTCACCGTACCTGTAAGCACGATGGGGAGCTTGGGCTGGTAAGCCGCGCGGGCTTTCTGCAATGCGCTCTTCTTCATGAGTTTTAGTGGGTATGTTGTAACGTTAGAAATTTGTTTCCAAGGAATCTGTTTTCTATTCACAAAGTTACGGAAAATTCCTCAAAGGTATATGTGAAAATATTTTAACCATGTTATTTGAGGATTTGCTTCCGTATGACAATCCTGTCATAAGGATTCGCTTTAAATCCGGCTTTGTATAGCCAATGGAGAAGAGGAGCACATCAATAAAGTACCACAAGTGTTAACTTTGGTTAATTGAGCTGACCCCTGATGCTGCATCCATCAGTGTCCGGATGATAAAAATAAAAGTCCGGCATCGAAATATGAGCCGGACTTTTGGGGATTTAGGGTGAAATGTGGGTCTCGAACCCACGACCTTCGGAACCACAATCCGACGCTCTAACCAACTGAGCTAATCTCACCATTTAGCTAACCCGGATATTGCTTCAGGTTTGCAGGTGCAAAGGTACGCCTTTTTTTTGAATCTGCAATATCTTTTCCTAATTTTTTTGAAAACTTTTTTGGGGGATTGCTGCTGTCGAGGTGAAATATGCATCGGGTTGCCGTCAGCGTATGCCGGGAATCGGCACGGCTTCCCGGAAAGCCAGGGCGCTTGCCCGCCATATCGGCGGCACGGAATCCACTCGCAGCAGTTTGTAGTTGCGCTGGGTGCCGTTAGGGTGGGAACAATAGAAGAGCCTACATTCGGGAGCGGAAACTGTAACTTTCCCTTCATGGCGCCGCAGGCGCAGCTTCACCATCAGTCCGCCACGCGAGTTTGTGTCCTGCTGGTTGGAGATGAAGTTTCCCAACGAATATATTACCTGAACAGGGGTGCCGGTGAGCGGATTGGTACGTGTCTCCACGGGCTGCACCACATGCGGATGGCTCCCCATTACCACGTCCACTCCGAGCGAAACAAGATAGTCGGCCATGGTTTTTTCCGAGGGCACGGGCTGCAGCCGGTATTCTTCGCCCCAATGCATGTTGGCTATGATAACCTCGGCGCCGGCCTGACGGAGCGCTTTTACGTCGGCGGCGATAAGATCGCGGTCGATATAGTCCACCACCACGTCTCCCCGCACTTTAAGGCCGTTGGTGCCGTAGGTATAATTGAGCAGCCCCACGCGGAATCCTTTCACATCCACAATCATCGGCAGCCGTTCGGCCCGTTCGGCAGCGTCGGCGTATGTGCCTATGTGGTCGACCCCCAGCGAGTCGAGCAGATGGAGGGTTTTCCTTAGCCCTGAGTCGCCGCGGTCGAGTGTATGGTTGTTGGCGGTCAGGAACAGGTCGAAACCGGCGTCGCGCAGGGCGTCGACGTAGCTGTCTGGGGCGTTGAACATCGGATAGCCCGAATATTTGCCTCCGCTGACCGGTGTCTCCAGATTTACAACGGCATAATCGGCTCCGCTGATTTCCGGACGCAGGGCGTCGAAACACGGGGTGAAGTCGTAGGTGCCGTCGGGCTGAAGAGCGGCGCGCAGCTGCGGACCGTGAGCCATGGCGTCTCCCACGAAAAGGAGTTCCGCCTCGCATGGAAGCAGTACTGAAAGGAGAACGGCAAGTTTCAGAGCCAATGTTATCATGGCGAGGCGGTAAAAAAGGAAGCGGACGCATTTTTATCCGTCCGCTTCCGTGATTCATTAAATGATGTCAGTCTTTGGGATAAACGGCGCCGGAAGCTGCCAGAAGAGTGTTCTGCATAAGCGACACGATAGTCATGGGGCCGACACCGCCGGGCACCGGGGTGATGAATGAGCAGCGGGGCGACACTTCGGCGAAGTCTACGTCGCCGCTGAGGCGGAAGCCGCTCTTGCGTGAGGCGTCGGGAACGCGGGTGGTGCCTACGTCGATTACCGTGGCTCCTTCCTTGACCATGTCGGCGGTCACGAAACCGGGACGCCCCATGGCGGCTACGATTATGTCGGCGCGACGGCATACCTCCTTGAGGTTGCGGGTGCCGCGGTGGCATACTGTCACTGTGGCGTCGCCGGGCACGGCTTTCTGCATCATCAGTGTCGCCACGGGTTTGCCTACGATGTTGCTGCGGCCGAGCACCACGCAGTCGGCGCCTTTGGTCTCTATGCCGTAGCGCTCCAGCAGGGTCATGATACCTTTCGGAGTGGCGCTCTGGAAACAGGGAAGCCCGATCGAGAGGCGGCCTACATTCACCGGATGGAAACCGTCTACGTCCTTGCGGTAGTCGATGGCTTCGATGACCTTCTGCTCCGAGATATGTGCCGGCAGGGGGAGCTGCACGATGAATCCGTCGACCTCGGGGTCGGCGTTGAGACGGTTTACAGTATCCAGGAGGGTCTTTTCGTCGATGTCGTCCTCGAAGCGGATGAGGGTGGAGCGGAATCCACATTCCTCACACGCCTTGACTTTGGAGGCGACGTAAGTCTCGCTGCCACCGTCGTGGCCCACGAGTATCGCTGCCAGATGCGGTGCGCGTTTGCCCTGCGCCACCATTTCGTCAACTTTGGCGCGAATCTCTTTCTTGATTTCGGCTGCGGTAGCCTTGCCGTCGATTAGCTGCATATCAATAGGGGATTAAGTGGTTAGCGGCGTCCGCGCATCTGCCTCATCTGGCGCATCATGGCCATGGGATTTTTCATGGCGGTGGCGGCCTTCATCATTTTGCGGGTCTGTTCGAACTGTGTGAGCAGACGGTTGACCTCCTGGAGTGAGGTGCCCGAGCCTGCGGCGATACGGCGGCGGCGCGAGCCGTTGATGATCTCGGGGCGGCGGCGCTCATCTTCGGTCATGGAGGAGATTATGGCCTCGATCCCCTTGAAGGCGTCGTCGGGAATATCCACATCCTTGATGGCTTTGCCTACGCCGGGAATCATGGCTGCGAGATCCTTGATGTTGCCCATCTTCTTGATCTGGTTGATCTGGGCCAGGAAGTCGTTGAAGTTGAATTCGTTTTTGGCGATCTTGCGCTGGAGTTCGCGGGCTTTTTTCTCGTCGAACTGCTGCTGTGCCTTCTCCACCAGCGAAACGATGTCGCCCATGCCGAGAATACGGTCGGCCATACGGGAGGGGTGGAAGAGGTCTATGCCGTCGAGTTTCTCGCTGGTACCGACGAACTTGATAGGCTTGGTCACTACAGTGCGGATCGAGAGGGCAGCACCGCCGCGGGTATCGCCGTCGAGCTTGGTGAGCACCACGCCGTCGAAATCAAGACGGTCGTTGAACTCCTTGGCTGTGTTCACGGCGTCCTGGCCGGTCATGGCATCGACTACGAAGAGAATCTCGTTGGGGTTGATCGCTTTCTTGATGGCTTCGATCTCGTCCATCATCTGCTCGTCTACGGCGAGACGGCCGGCGGTATCGACGATTACCAGGTCGAGGTGGTTCTGTTTCGCATATGCGATAGCGTTTTTGGCGATCTCAACCGGGTTTTTGTTACCCTCCTCGGTGTAGACGGGCACGTCAATCTGCGAGGCGAGCACCTTGAGCTGCTCGATAGCGGCGGGACGGTAAACGTCGCCTGCCACCAGCAGGGGGCGCTTCCCTTTCTCGCTCTTGAGTTTCTTGGCGAGTTTGCCGGAGAAGGTAGTCTTACCGGAACCCTGGAGACCCGACATGAGGATAACCGTGGGGTTGCCGGAAAGGTTGATCTGTGCGGTGTCACCGCCCATCAGGGAGGCGAGTTCGTCGTGTACGATCTTCACCATCAACTCCTGAGGCTTGATGGCGTTGATCACGTTCTGGCCCAGAGCCTTGGCCTTGACCGTATCGGTGAAGTTCTTGGCTACCTTATAGTTGACGTCGGCGTCGAGCAGGGCGCGGCGCACATCCTTGAGGGTCTCGGCCACGTTGATTTCCGTGATCTTGCCTTGGCCTTTGAGGAGTTTGAAACTGCGTTCAAGTTTCTCGCTAAGATTTTCAAACATATTTTGCTATGAATGATAGGGTTAGTGGTGGGTGTGCCACGCCGCGGGGCTGACGGGTCAGAGGCGGTTGGTGGCGGTGTCGGGGAAAATCACCGACGGGGTGAACGTACGGGCCTCGTCGGGAGTCATCCTGGCGTACGCCATGATTATCACGATATCGCCGGGCTGCACCTTGCGGGCTGCCGCTCCGTTGAGGCAGATCACGCCCGAGCCGCGTTCGCCGGGGATGGCGTAGGTGTCGAGGCGCTCGCCGTTGTTGTTGTCGACGATATACACGCGCTCTCCGCGGAGGATCCCCGCTGCATCCATGAGGTCCTCGTCAATGGTGATGCTGCCGATATAATCGAGACGCGCTTCCGTTACGGTGACGCGGTGGATTTTCGATTTGAGTATTTCCAACTCCATATATGGAATTATATGTGTAGGCTTCTATTTGTTGTACTTGATATTGTCGATGAGGCGCACCTCGCCGCAGTAACAGGTCACGCAACCCACGGCCGGTGTGTTGTGAGGCGCGTCCCAGCTTTCCAGCGGCTGCATGGTGATCGGATCGACGATCTCGTAATATTCCACTTCCATCTGAGGGAATGAGTTCAGTTCGTCGATGACATATTTTTTTGTCTCGGCGAGGGTGTGGCTCCCGGCCCAGTCCACGCTCGACAGGAGGGTGCGGTGTATCGCCGGGGCGAGCCGGCGCTGCTCGGGCGTGAGGCGTACGTTGCGCGAACTCATCGCCAGACCGTCGTCGTGGCGGCAGATGGGACATTCCACGATTTCCAGATCGAAGCCCTCCAGCTGCACCATACGGCGGATGACTGCGATCTGCTGGAAATCCTTTTCACCGAAGTATGCGCGTGTGGGGCGCACCATGTCGAAAAGTTTGCTTACGATCTGCGCCACTCCGTTGAAGTGGCCGGGACGCATGGCGCCCTCCATCACTTCGGCCACGGGGCCGAGATCGAACACGCGGGTATCAGGTTCGGGATAGACCTCCTCGGCCGTGGGGGCGAACATTATGTCGGCGCCGGCCTCCTCGAGAAGACGGGCGTCGGCCTCTTCGGTGCGGGGATAGGTCTCGAGGTCTTTCTTGTTGTTGAACTGGGTGGGGTTGACGAATACGCTGACCACTACGGCGTCGTTACCGCTACGGGCGCGTTCCACCAACGACAGATGCCCCTTGTGGAGCGCTCCCATCGTGGGCACCAGTCCTACGGTCTTACCCTCTTTCTTGAGCGCCTCCACGCGGCTGCGCAGGTCGGCTACAGTTCTGATTATTTCCATTTGGCGGGTGATGATACAAAAGGAAGAGACAGCGCACTTCCAATTACTGTTAATATCGGGCGCAAAGGTAGTTATTTTTTTTGAAAATGTATAACTTTGCAGTGCCCTTTCGCAGCCGCGCGTGCCAATTAACGTCTGTGGCGACGGGGAAATACTCAGATGCAACAGGAATTTGAATCTTCGCTCCTCGAGAGCGCTGTCACAGAGATATCACGTCTGCCGGGCATAGGGCGCAAGACAGCCCTGCGCCTGGCCTTACATCTTCTTCGCCAGGAACCTTCGGTGGCATTGCAGCTCGGCGAATCCATAATAAAACTCCGGAAGGGGATATGTTATTGCTCCGTGTGCCATAATATATCGGAACACGAAATATGCCCGATCTGCTCGGACGATCGCCGCGACGCCTCTACGGTATGCGTGGTGGAATCGGTGCGCGACGTGCTCGTTTTCGAGAACACACGCCAGTACCGGGGGCTTTACCATGTGCTCGGCGGGGTGATATCACCCATCGACGGTGTCGGACCCGACCAGCTGCAGATCGACTCGCTGATACAGCGCGTCCGTTCGCAGGGGGTCAAGGAGGTGATTCTCGCCCTCAGCGCCACTATGGAAGGTGACACCACCGAATATTATATCTACAAACGTCTGCAGGGCGAGTCTGTGCCGGTGAAAGTCACGCAGCTTGCCAGAGGGGTAGCCGTGGGCAACGAGATCGAATACACCGACGAGGTGACGCTCGGGCGCTCGCTGCTGAACCGCACGTTGTTCGCCGATTCGATATTATGAGTACCCCGGAAATTTGTCTGCGTGCGCTTGAACCGGAAGATGTGGACCGCATCTACCTGTGGGAAAATACTCCCGGCATGTGGCGCCATGGTTTTGCGGCGGCGCCGCTGTCGCGCCACCAGATATGGCAGTATGTGCAGAATTATGATGCCGATCCCTTTTCCGCCGGCCAACTGCGCCTGATGATAAGCGACGGCATGGATGCCGTGGGGGCGGTGGATCTATATGAAGTTGACGTCAGGAACCGCCGTGCGATGGTAGGTGTCATGGTCGCGCCCGGAAAACGCCGCTGTGGAGTGGCCCGGGCGGCCCTCAGGGCCTTGGAGCGGTATTGCTTTGAAGTGCTGGGGCTGGAGCAGCTCGGTGGAATGTGGCAACGAACCTTCGCGTCGGCTATTCAGCGCAGCCGGTTATGATGAGGGCGCCACCCTGCCGCGGTGGTTCCGTGTCGGAGCGGAGTATGCCGATGCGGTGATATACCGCAAATTCCTCAGTTGAGCTGCGGATTGGCCGGATGATACAGCCAGTTGCGGTAAGATTTCCCCATTGATCTGACCGTTCTGTGCCAGAAAGAATCGTTCTGGTACGATAGTATCGTCTCCGGGTTTGCGGGGGGTGTCACGGCCCATACATGGTTGTCTATCTCCTCCTCGAGCTGACGCGGATCCCATCCGCTGTAACCCACGAAGAACCGGATTTTGCAGTCGGTGTCTAATCCCATGTTGACGTATGCCTTGACCTGGTCAAAATCTCCGCCTACATAAATGCCGGGAGCCACTTTGCGCGAACCCTTGAATTCGTGTGGCAGGGAATGGATGTAGAACAGACGGTCGCATGACAGCGGCCCACCGCAGAAAATAGGGAGGCGCACATTGTCATCGATCCCTTCGATCGCTTCGCCGATGGTATATCCTGTTGGTTTGTTGAGCACCAGTCCCATGGCAGGGGTGCCGGGGTGATACTCGATGAGTGTGATCACGGCATGGTTGAAGTATTCCTCCCGCAGGAAAGGTTCGGCCACCAGAAGATCGCCGCATCGCGGCGCCGGGGTGGGGTGGGAGATACTGAAGAGTGAGGTGTCTAAATTCTGCATATCCATATCCTGATACATAAGCCTGGGCGGCTATGTTTACGTATCCGTCGGCGAAGTTAATACTATTTTATTATAGTAACAAACTTGTGCTCTGAAATCACGGGTTTCTTAGCAAAAAATCTGATAAAACACGGCGTTTAAGGATAAATCGTTATCTTTGCGGAATAGAGAAATAAAACCATGAATATGAAGCGAGAATTACATTTTTTGTTCATTTGTCTGTTGTCGCTGGTGCCGTCGGTCAGCCATGCGGGCGAGTTTGAAGATACCAGGACCCGCTATGACCATGCATGGGCGAACCGGCAGTTCAGCTGGGCGTCCCGCGAGTTTGCCTAAATCGTGCCGGCGCTTGAAAAAGCAGTAGGTGAGGGATATGGCGATGCCGCCTATATGGTGGCGCAGATTTACCGCGGGGGGCTGGCTGAATTTCGGAGATTGGGAGCGGAAAATTGCATGATCGCTCGGAAATTCGTAACTTGCGTAAGTTTTTTTATAATTCGTGTCAGACACACAATAACTAATTATATGAATTGCCACAAATGTAATGCGCCGCTGCGCCCGGGAGCCAAATTCTGTGTAAGTTGCGGTGCGCCGGTAGCCGCACAGCCGGCCGATACCCCACGCCCGGTCTCACCGTCACCTGCCGCGCCGGTTGTTCCTTCACAGGAAAACGACGCCACGGCGCCCACCGGTTATCCGCAGGGGCAGCCCACACGCCCACTCCCCCCGCAGCAGCCGCTCCCCCCGCAGGGATACCCGACACAACCCTATAACGCACCCGGCGCCATGCAGCCAGATCCTCCTTATGAAGATCCGTATGTTCCTAAGAAAAAGGGTTCGGCTTCCAAAGCAATAATAATAGGCGCCATTGTCGTTGCCGCGCTGATAATCGGCGGTGGCATATTCTGGCTTACTTCACGCGCCACTGACAAACAGGCGGCTGAATGGGATGAGACGGAGTCAAGTTACGTGGAGGAGGTTGCCGATCCGGAGTTCAGCGATGTGAGGCCTTCCGGCGCTTCGGCCTCGGCCCCGTTCGATTATACGGCGATGGTGTGTTTCCGTGAACTCACTCCGGCCGATCTTACGGGATGCCCCAAAGCCGAATTGCGCCTGATGCGCAACACTATTTACGCACGTCATGGCTATATGTTCCAAAGTGCTGACCTTCAGGAATATTTTTCTCAGTTCGACTGGTATGAGCCTCGTTTAAATGTGGTGACTGAAAACGATATGTCGGAAATCGAGCGCAAGAACGTTGCCCTGATAAAAAGATTTGAATAATCCGTATTTATGAGGAATCTTCTGGCCGTCCCATTGGCCGCTGTGTTGCTGGCATGTGGATGTACGAGGAAACCCGACGCTGGCGTTTCAGCTGATCCCGCCACACGTAGTGGAGTGGATTCCGTGAATGTTGCGCCCGGTAAACGGGATACTGTACCCGCAGGGGTGCGGGCACTGCTTGACGGTTATCCCGACTGTATAAAAGGATACGATCATGGCGCGCTGATCATGGCGGACGGCTCCACCCTTATCTATGACGACGGGAAAGAGAAGGACTTCGTGACGATGCTTGACAACAGCGATCCGGAGGATATGTTCTCCATGACTTACCGGGTGCAGAATCCTCCGGAATATCTTGCCGACGCCGGGCGTTCGCGCTGCGAGGCGCTTTTCAAGAAGATGTACGGTTCGTCGGCCGCTGAGGTGCAAAGGCGTCTGGTGGATGTGGCGTGGTTCGGGCAGACCGTGAAATTCACCTCTGTCAACGGGGCCTCCGATTCGCTCCGGGCAGTGGCTGCAGAACTCGCCTCGTACCCTGAGCTCCGGCCATATCTCAAGAGCAGCGGCACTTTCTACTGGCGCACCGTGCGTGGCGCCAGACGCCAGAGCGCACATTCCTACGGGATCGCCTTTGACATCGGCGTGGATCATTCCGACTACTGGCTGTGGAAGAACGCCGGCGCTTCGGAGACCGACCGCGTGCAATACGCCAACCGCATACCTCTCCGGATTGTGGAGATTTTTCAGCGTCACGGCTTTATCTGGGGCGGGGCATGGTACCATTTCGACACGATGCACTTTGAATATCGCCCAGAAATACTACGTTTCGCCGGTCTCCTGAAGTAGCGGCGGTAGAGAGGAGGAGATAAAAAAGGTGTTTCATGCAGACCCATGGCCTGATGGAACACCTTTTTGTGTAGTGTAGCGTAAATAATTTAAAAGAAATCTCAGCCGAGAGTGGCGAGGAGCTGCTCCTCGGTGGGGTCGGCGCAGATTATTTTGCCCTGCTCGTCGATGATAAAGGTGCGAAGACCGTTATGAAGTTGAAACGCGTCGCGGATAGCAGCGGCATCGTCGGGCGAACCGACGTGGAATTGTGAGGAAGGATCAAGGTTGTCGCATCTGACGATTTCGTTCATGAGCCGCTCGGAGCGGTCGAAGTTTACGGACAACACTTCAACGTCCTTATGAAGAGAGGCGGCCTTGCGGGCCAGGGCGTCGATTCTGTTCTGTTCCATGCGCGACTGCGCGTCGGCAGCCGACCAGAATGAAAGAATCACTCTCTTGCCCCGCATCTGCTGGAGAGATGCCGCGCAATCGTCGCGCTCCACCACCAAGGTGGGTGCTGCCTGACCGATCTGCGCGTCACGGCCTTTGTCAACAGAGGCCGAGAGGGATACAAGCATAAGGGCGAAGCTCACAATGCATAACATTGTTTTCTTCATTACAATAAGTTGAAATTCGATAATAAGGAACCGCTAATCCTATGTGATGGGCGTTGCCGCAGATTATCGGTTCCGCCAGACTGCTGCTTCAAATTATGAGTCTGATGCCGCGGGGCTGGCGGAGGCCGGGTTCCTTGCCGATTTTCGGCTGCCGCTACGCCTCTGCGTGCGGCTTTACTGCATCATTTCTGCTGCAAAGTTACGAATATAACGCCGGATTGCCAAATTTTGTTCGTCAGCGCAGTGGTGATTATCAGTATATTAACCTTAGATAAGATCAAAAAATGCCCTCCGGGAGCACCAGAGGGCGTTTTTAGGCTGATAGTTAAATTATCTTAATGGAGGCGTATTGCTGTCAGAATTTATATCCCACGGTGAATACCAGATGGGAGTTGTTGTCGGTCACTTTGGCCTGAGGAGCATCGTACCAGTAGCCGTCATAATCCTTGAATGAGGTGAAGGCGTGATAGGTCGACGAGCGGTGTTTGTGCACGTATGCGGCATCAATATAGAAGCCTGAGATACGGTAGCCGAGACCGCAGGTGATATACTGCGTGTCGGAATCGAGGGTATAGGCCGGATTTGTTCCCACGGTGTAAACCTCCAGGTTGGAATCCTTGACCTCATCCTTCACACTTGTGGACTGGTAGGCATAGCCGGCACGCACGCTGAAATTGGGAGTCACGCGGAACTCGCCGCCCACACGGATCATGTTGGAGGACTTGAAATAGTTCTTCACATCATCGTTGTAGTAATCGTAGTCATATCCGCCGTCATCCTTGGTTTTCATGTCGCCGAACGCCTGATATTCATAATCGACCAAAAGGATACCGCGGCCTCCGATCACACCTGCTATACCGGCAGTGAGTTTCCAGGGGGAGTTCAGTTTCCAGTTGTAGGCTGCCTCGTCGGTGTACTCGCTCCCTTTTACGCCCGATGAATAGCTGAAATCGGTGTCGCCCTGATAATTGGTCGACAGCGACCAGTAGGTGGGGGTATGTACGGCCAGACCTACACGCAGTTCGTTTACCGGTTTGAGGATTACGCCGAATTTGGCGTTGACACCCGTGCCGGAGGTATGGCGCCAGTTTTGCAGCCCGAAGCCGCCGTTACCTTCTTCGATGCCTGTACCGGTGTTGGAGGGCACGTTGGCATGGAGAAGATTCTCCTCATAATATGAGTTCTGGGTGAGCGACAGGTCGGTTATGCCGAGCCCGATGCCCCAGTAGAACACGTTGGCGACGGAGCCGCCGAAGTCAATGGCATATTCGTCGACATATCCCTGCTCGTGCACGCTCATGGCGGCCGAACCGGTGGTCGGGGTGATCTGCGGCTGTCCGTCCACAGGATATTGCCATAGACCGTCGTAAACACTTGTCTCGAAGGGGAGGCCTGTATCGGTCACACCGCTTACCGGGGTGATCATTCCCGAGTTGTACGCCAGCACGCTCAGCCAGGGTGCCGCATTGGCGGTACGGTCCTGGTAAGGATTGTACCCTTCGCCGAATTGCAGGTACGATGGGTCGATACCGTCGGTGAATGAGGTGATGTAGTTCGACAGCGAGGTCTGCATGGCCATGTCGCCACCCTGGTAGCGGCGCTGAAACGATGCCACGCGCGAATAGGATGCTCCCCACGAGAGGGTGGCAGCCGTGGTGCCACCGAGGTTGTAAGTGCCGACATAGCCGAAGTTGTTCACGTCGGCGTGGGTCTGCGAGCGTGCGTATGGCGAGCCGATTCCTGAGGTCTTGGCGTTCATCATATTGATGTCGAGCGTCAGCCCTATGTCGCTGCCGCGGTAAACGCCTATGCCGGCAGGATTCTGATTGAGGGTGGAGAGATCGCCGCCCAAAGCGGTGAACGCTCCGGCCATCGACATGAAACGTGCGGTTCCACGAAGCTCACCGGTGGATATGTTGTAGGCGTCGATTGCCGACTGGGCGCTGAGTGCAGCGGGAATGGCCAGTGCCGCCGTTGCCAGTAAAATTGATTTCTTCATCGCTGGATGTAGTTGATAGTTGAGGAGGGGAAAGGGAATGGAGGGGAGTGCCGGTGTCGCCGGTTATCTGCGTCCGCGTCCGCCGCCACCGCCGCCATTGGAGCGGGTGGCGCCCCCGCCGGAGAAGCCGCCTGAGGAACGGCCTGAAGAGAAGCCGCCCGAAGAAGAGGAGGAGCGTCCGCGCGAATAGCTGCCGGAGTTGTTGTTATACGATGGGCGGCTGTTGCTGTTGTTGGACGGCGTGGAGTATGTGCCGCGCGAGCCTGATGTGCCCGAGGGTGTGGT
>URZG01000038.1 GCA_900552325.1 uncultured Porphyromonadaceae bacterium
TTTTGTCATGGTCAGGTCCAGGAAGCGGCTCATGTATGAGTTCACGTCGTGGGGACCGTCGTTGGATCCTAACGACAGCGAGATTACCGCAGGCATCTGTTTGGCGTAGGAGTAGGAACATATCTGGTCTATGCCGTTGGCGATGAAAGCGTCGACAAGTTCGCCGCATGAGGCGGCGAGAGTGGCTTTCGGCGCGGCTCCATAGTAGGGGTTAGGTGCCTGAATAAGGGGGACGGCGGTCTCATGGTCGGTATACTTCGAATAATCGGCCATTGTGACCTCTCCGTAGTAGGCTCCGCCGGCGATACCGAGGGTATGTGTGCCGTGATAGCCGTTAGGAGTGTCGGATGTGAAGTTTGCGATGGAAACGGCGTTGGGGATATTGTCGATATCCGTTTCGTTTGCGAACGGGCGGATGGCGTATCCGGGTTCGGCTTGCTGGCCCACGATGTGTGTGAGGTATCCCACACGGTGTGTGCCGTCGGGGTTAAGGAAGTTTACGTGGCCCGGGTCTATGCCCTCGTCGACCACACCGAGGATCACGCCGTCGCCCTGATAGGGGAGGCGCGCGTCGGCTCCTGAGGCCTCTTCGCCTGAATGAACGGCGTCAAGGTTCGATGCCTTACGGGCGAAGTCCATGTGGGTGTGCAGCTTGCGGCCGATGCTCATGGTCTTCACTGCTTTTGATGCCGCCATAGTCTCGGCCTTGTCGACGGGCACCATGCACACGGCGAGGTTGCCGCGGAGAGTCATCACATTGAATCCGTCGGCTTCGAGATCTTCTTTCGTGGCCCCGGGAGCCATAGTAACGAAGGCTCCCACCCATTTGCGGGTGTCATCTGCCATGGAATCCTTGCCGGAGAGGGGTTTAAACGCGGCGGGAGCTGACGGCGTATGTTTCTGCTCCAGCCGGAGCTGTCGCAACCTCGCCGTTGAGCGCATGTCGAGTGTTCCCTGGGCGCTGGCCGCACACAGGGAGAGGAGTGCTGTGGCGCTGAGTACAAATTTCTTCATCGATAATAAGTGGTTGTGTGGTTGAGAGAATTTCTGTAAGACAAAGTCCGGAAGCGCTCCGGCGGGCGTAAGGGTTAGAGAGAGGATTGATATTAAGGCCGGGCAGCCGCAAGGGGGTAGCCTGAGGGGCTGCCCGGCCGGTGTGTTTTCTTTCAGGAATATTCAGTGGATTATTTCACAACGGTCTTCTTGCCGCCGCAGATGTAGATGCCGGCGGGGAGACGGTTGAGCTCGGAGGCGGTGGCAACACGGATGCCCTGGAGGTTGTAGACGGCCTCGTCGGCGGCAACGGCGTCGGCGGCAACGTTGTTAATGCCTACGTTCTTCTGCTCGGCGAGCAAGAGGGTGGGGGTGGCGCTTTCTACTTTGAATGTGCATACGCCGTCGGTGTCAGCCTCGAGGGGTTCGTTGTCGAGGGTGCAGGTGTGGGTCATGTAGAATCCTTCCTCAACCTCGGGTGCGGTCCATTTCACAGCTACAGTTGAGCCCACGAAAGCTGAGAAGGAACCCTCGGTCGCCCAGTCGGCTACGGTCTGGCCGTCGCATGTGATCTCGAAGTTGTCGGCATCGGTGTCGTCGGCAACAGTTACGGTAACTGTGCCAAGGGTGGGCATCTCTTTGAATACGCGGATGATATTGCCGTCGGTCAGACTTTCGGCGTAGATGCGGAACGAGCTTGTCTGGCCCTCGGAGAGGTCATTGATGAAGATATAGGGATATTCGGGTACGAAGCCTTCGGGTATGGGGTCGGGAATAACGGGAGTGAGGGCGAAGTCGAGCGGAAGCTCGGTCTGGTTGTACATGATTACATTGGCACCGGCCTCAGGGGCACCCTGGAACACGGTCTCGTTGGAATAGGCGCTGTTGTTGAAGAAGGTAACCTTCATCTGGCTTACGATTTCAACGGCACCCTCGTCAAAGATGACGGTGAGCTGTTGGTCGCGCACTTTGGGACCGGCGTCCACAGTTATTACGTCGCCGGCTTTCACCTGGAGGGTGGTGCCGTCGATCTCTTCGGCTTCCTCTTCACCGGCATGCTTCACGGTGAAGGTCTTGAGGATATTGCCACCCTCGGGCTGTACGCATAGATAATAGGAGGCGTACTGGGCTTCGGTGTAGGTGATGGTGTTGTCGCCGGCACTGACCTCGATGAGGTTGGAGGGGTCGGCATACGAGGCCTTGTAGACCTTCACCATAGCCGGATCGTTGACGTTGAGAGTCACATCGAAAGTGCCGTAGGGATGGCCTTCCATGTCGATGGTGATGTCTCTGTCGCGCACACGGCCGGTCCATGAGCCGAAGAAGTCGTTCTGGATCTCGTCGTTGATCGAGAATTTGTCTATGGCATAAGTCGTGGTGTTGCACTGGATGCTGACGCTGGTTCCTGATTTAAGCATCACGCCCTTAGCGAAATCACCTTCGATCAGTTCGTAGGTGGAACCGTTGCGTACCTCCTTGAGCATGTCGGGAAACTCGGCGGGAACGTTGATTTTCACCAGATAGTTTTCGTTGGGCCATGCTGCCTGGATGTCGACCTTCGAGCCGTCGGCCAGTGTCAGATACCATGAGCCGGAAGTCTCGGATGCAACGTCATCGTTGAGCTTGACCATATAGATCGGGTTGCTATAGTCCTTGGAGCCGATCTGGAAGTTGCTTTCGGTGTTGGGATCGAACTTGATTTTGTTCTCGCCGTTGACGAGGTTCGTGATCTCGCCGCCGGAACCGCCGCGGCTTATGCGCACCTTGGAGGCGTCGTCGATATTTACGGTGGCGGTGGCTGTGCGGATCTGGTCGAGATTGGCGGTAGTCACGGTATATACCTGCCCGTTGGAGGAATCTGAACAACTCAGATAGTAGTAGGAGTTGCCGTAAAGCACATCCGAGCCGTTGTTCATCACGGACACGAGCTTGTAGCCGTCTTTGGGACGGATGTAGATGTATTCGTAAATACCTTCATCGTATGTGTACTGGTTCACTTCCTCCAGCGGATTGAATACATCCTCGCTCACGTTCTGCCCCAGGTCGGAATTCCAATATTCTTTGGTCACGGTCACACCCTGTGGGTCGTCGATATTGATGGTCACGACGTTTGCACCGGCTGTCGCGGGGGCTGCGAGCGCCGCAATACCTAAAAGATAGGAGTAGATTTTTTTCATCTTTTTCAGGTTATGTGAATAATAATGGATTACTTGAAGTTATGCATGATGCATAAAAGATGTATATTTTAAGAATATTTTGGCGTGATGATGAATATTATTTAACATACAGCCAAATACTTAAGGGTTCGCACAAAATTACCGCTACTAATTCAGATATGCAAATTTTTTAATTTTTTTCGATTTTTTATGCATAACGCTCGTTAAACGGGGAGATTTTGCCGATGAACCGACTTGCCGTTGTGAACACTTTTTCCCCTTCAAGTGTTAAAAAAGTTGTAAATCCTTTAAATGAAACATGTATCTTATGAAAAAGTTACTTCTTGCTTTCGTAGCTGTGACAGGGATGTTCGCCGCAGCTTCCGCCTCTGCCCAACGTACAGAAATCGCTGTGAACTATGGCGGCTACACACAGATGGATGCAACCGATTGCCATGACGGCTGGCACGGGGTAAACACCGCCTGGGGTGCCGTGACAGCGGCAGTGAACTTCAACGTGGCCCGCAATTTCTGGATCGGTCCGAGCTACACCTTCTCCAGCACCACGACAAAGGGTGGCCCCAACCATTCGTCGATCGCATACCACGCCATAATGCTCAACGGCCGCTACCACTATTACCGCAACTCCATCGTCACCCTCTACGGCCATGTGGGCCTCGGTGCCGAGATCTCGCACATGATGCCGAAATACGACGATTCCTACAACAAGGCCTATTTCGCCTATCAGTTCTCGCCGCTGGGCGCGCAGTTCAACATCTCGCGTTCCGTGTCGATGTTCGGCGAGCTGGGCTTCGGCGCCCAGGGTCTGGTGCAGGTGGGTTTCCGTTTCGGCCTCTGACGCCCGGCCCTGCCTCATACGATTAAGGATTTCCCCCCCAATGTAGGGACGCTCCGTGGAGCGTCCGGGAAAAGCTGAATTTAAGCTCTTTAATCCGGACGCTCCACGGAGCGTCCCTACACTTTGGGGTGATCAGTCGTTGAGGTAATAGACTACGTTGGAGACCACGCGGACTTTTTTCAGATAGGGGGTGGAGGAGGAGAGGTCGTCGATGGAGAACTGTCCCTGGGTGGCTGATTTCATCTTGCCGATTTTGGAATCGGAATCGAGGGCGAATTTCTGCGCGGCCTCGCGCGCGGCTTTGGTAGCGTCGGCTATCATTTCGGGCTTGATGTCGTTGAGGGCGCGGTATTCGTAGTTGATGTAGGAGTTGGAGTAGGGGATCCCCTCGCGCAGCAGTTCCGACTGACGGTTCAGGAGTTCGCGGACTTTCTTCACATTGGTGGTGGCCACGGTCACGTTGCAGTCAAGGGCGTATTTGTACTGGAAATTGTCCGAGCCGTACTGGTTGGCCGTGGCGTTGTAGGTGTCGGGAGGGTTCACCGAGATATCCTCCTTGGCGATGCCGTTGGAGGTGAGGAAATTCACTATCACGGCATTGTTGGCCGTCACCTGATCGTAGAGCGAGATGAGGTCGTTGCCGGCCACGCGGTACTGTATCGGCCAGGTCACATAGTCCGACTCCACGGTGCGTTCGGCCAGGCCGCGCACCGACACCGTGCGGTCGCGGTAGGCGATGTTGTCGATACCCGACTTTATGAAAAGTCCGGAGAAGAAGATGCCGGCTCCCACCAGGAACGCTCCGGCAACAACTGAAAGTTTCTTGAAATCCATTTTCGTGCTTATTTTGGATGTAACAGTGTTATAACAATTCGACCCTCCATGTCGCCCAAGGTTTATTCTATAGGAGAGCAGGTTTTCAACTACTAATAGTTGAAAACCTGCTCTCCTATAAAGAGAAGGCTGCCGCGTTTCACAACGTGGTAGCCCTGCTTCAAGTGATTAAGGATTCTTTAGTCACTGCATATTTTCTTAGCGGGTAGGGTCGGAAATCTCGCGAACGGTTTTGCTGTAGGGACGCTCCGTGGAGCGTCCGCACAAATACCTGCCAATCACATTCTGTTCGCGGACGCTCCCTGGAGCGTCCCTACGGGTTGTTAAGGTCGGGAGATTCCGATATACCATTCCGTTTTTTCCGGGGGTTATTTCACGACCACCTTGCGGTTGCCGGCCAGGTAGATGCCGGCGGGCAGTCCGGCGGTAGCTTCGGATGCGGCTACGTTGGCGCGCACGAGCTGACCGGTGACGGTGTAGACGTTGACCGGTGCGTCGGGCTGTGCGTCGCTGTCGGCGATCACACCGTCGATACCTGCCGCGTCATCGAGTTTCACGCCTGCGATACGGATGCCGGATGGGTAGCCTTCGCCTTTTACACAGAGGGTCTGACGCCCGGCCTGCAGCTTGCAGGGGAGGTAGATCCACTTGTACACTTCGTTGTCGTTGGGAAGTGTGAAGGTGGTGGAGGGGCAAAGCTCCTTATCGAGGGTGCCGTCGGCCTTGACGGTGTGGAGACTCATCGAGGGATCGAAGCGGTCAGGTTCGCCGAAGCCGCTGACAAGCAGCCCCAGGTGATAGTCGCCGCTCTCAGGCACGTCGAACTGGTAGCTGACGGTGGAGGAATTGGTGAAGTTGGTTAACTCGATGGGTTTGGAGATCTCCTTGCAGGCCGATTTGCCCATGGAGATATTGGTGTGGTCAATGGCGTCGACAGCGTTGTATACCGTACCGTTGCCGTCAAACCATATATCCCGGTCGTATGTACCCATGTAGGTGTACACCAGACCGCGCTCGTTGAGGTCCCAGCGCACTTTTGTTTTGTTGTTCTCGTCTTTGTAGACCGTACGGTCGAAGAGGAAGTAGTTGGGGCATTTGTGCGATGATGCGCTGGAGTGGCTTTTTTCGAAAGCCTGAAACCATGAATAGCGGTAGATGTAGTCGGTTTTCTCGCACCAGCTCACCATCTGCACCATGGCACTCAGCTGTGCTTCAGGTGACACGTTTACCGAACCGGCGCCACCGGGCCAAAGACAGAATTCCGTGAGCCACAGCGGCTTGTGAAATTCGTTCCAAAGGCGTGTGGCGGTGTCGTTGATATTGGCCATGCCACCGTATGCGTGGAAAGCGATGTAGTCGACGGCGTCGATGCCTACCAGTTTTATGAACTCGCGCATCCATTTCACGGGGTCAGACCATTCGGCCCATGCGGAGTTGTTTACGGCGGGTGATACCACGGCGAGCCCCAGTTCCTTGCATATTTCCTGCACCCGGGGCCATGCCGCAGCTGCCTCGGCAGGAGTCATCTTGGCCTGGTTGGTGAAGTTGGGCTCGTTGAAGCCGAGCATATATTTGGTGGACGGATGTGCTGCCACGGTGTTGCGCACATTGTCTTCGCTCCAGTTGGCGTTCCATGCCATGGGGAGGAATTCTATGCCCTGATAAGCGGCCACCTCGCCGTTGGTGCCGGAAGGCGGGGTCTGTGCCCAGTTGTAATACCAGCTGACACCGGGTATAAGCTGGTCAAGCTCGGAGGCGGCGGTGAAGTTGCCTTCAGCCAGACCGCGTTTGAACGAAGGTTCGGCTACAGCCGAGGCCGTGGCGGCCAGAACGAATGTGGATATTGCTAAGGCTTTAATTTTCATCGGTATGTAGAGAGTTGAAATTATTCTGTTACGGTGAATTCCACAGGTGTGCCGCTGATGGCGTCGGGGGCAACCCAGAGGTTGAAGGTGCCGGGCTCTACGGCGATCTTGTTGTCGGCGGTGTAGAACGCCAGGGCGGAGGCGGGGAGGGTGAAAGTCACATTCTTTGTCTCGCCGGGAGCGAGGGTGATTTTCTCGAACCCTTTGAGCTCACGCACGGGCCGTGCGCGGGAGCCTACGAGGTCGCGCACATAGAGCTGCACGGCTTCGGCTCCTTCGCGTGAGCCCGTATTTGTAACGGGGCAGGTCACTGTAATATTGCCGTCCCTGGTCATCGAAGTGGCTGACAGCACGGGGGTGCCGTAGGTGAACGTGGTATAGCTCAGCCCGTAGCCGAAGGGGAAGGCGGGAGCGTCGCCGGCGTCGATGTAATAGGAATCGCAGCCGGTTGAAGTCTGGCCGGCCTCGAGGGGGATGTCGGCGATGAGCATCTCGTTCTGGGTGTTGTGGGGTCGCCCGGTGTTCTTCCGGTTATAGTAGTTGGGTTCCTGTCCGACCATTTTGGAGAAGGTCACGGGGAGCTTGCCCGAGGGGTTGACCTTGCCCGAGAGGAGGTTGGCGATGGCGGGGCCTCCCATCGTGCCGGGATGGAAGTTGAAGAGTGTGGCGTCGGTGAGTGCCACCTGGTCGGCGATGGTGAGGGGGCGTCCGGCCATCACTACGGTGACAACGGGTTTGCCGGTCTCCTTGAGGGCTGTCAGGAGCTCGTTCTGTGCGCCGGGGAGCGAAATGTCGGCGCGCGAGTGGGCCTCGCCCGAGAGCACGGCCTCCTCGCCCACGAAGCAGATCACCACATCGGCGTCGGCGGCTGCGGCCTTGGCACGGGCTATCCCCTCGGCGGAGTTGTCGCGCGAGTAGGCAAGTCCCGGCTCATATACCACGTTGTCGGCGCCGTATATCTCGCGCAGGGAGGTCAGCGGCGTTACGGTGCGGCCTTTCTCCATATCGAAGCACCATGTGCCGTTCTGATCGTGGGCGGCGTCGGCCATAGGGCCGGTGACGAGTATGCGGCCCGGTTTCTCAGCCAGCGGGAGCACGCCGTTGTTCTTCAGGAGCACTGCCGACTCCTCGGCGGCGCGGCGCGCGGCGTCGAGATTGGCCTCGGTGAAGAAGCGGCTGGCGGTCTTGAGGTCGACGTATGGATTCTCGAAGAGACCCAGACGGAATTTCAGGCGCAGGGCGTTGCGTACCAGGGCGTCAAGCTGTTCCATCGGCAGTTTGCCGCTCTCCACAAGCTCCTTGAGGTGATTGTCGTAGAGATGGTTCTCCATATCCATGTCAATTCCGGCCATAGCTCCCTGGAGTGCGGCGGTAGGGCGGTCTGCTGAGTATCCGTGGTTGAGCATCTGCTCCATGGAGCCCCAGTCGGAGACCATCATGCCGTCCCAGCCCCAGTCGTTGCGGAGGATGTCGGTGAGCAGCCGCCGGTTGGCCGAAGAGGGGATGCCGTCGATGTCGTTGAATGAGCACATGAAGGTGGCGGCTCCGGCATCGGCTCCTGCCCTGAAGGGCGGGAGCACCACGTCGTAGAGGAGTCCGTCGGGAATCCAGGTGGTGTTGTAGTCGCGTCCCCCTTCGGCAAATCCGTAGCCGGCGAAATGCTTGACACAGGCCGCCATGGTGGCGGGGTCGGTGAGGTCATCGCCCTGATAGCCTTCCACAGCTGCCACACCCATCACTGCGGTGAGGTAGGGATCCTCGCCATAGCCTTCGGCGATACGGCCCCAGCGGGCGTCGCGGGCAATATCGACCATCGGCGAGAAGGTCCAGCGTACTCCCACCGACGAGGCTTCGTCGGCCGACACTTTGGAGCCTTCACGCACTACGGCCGGATTCCAGCTCGCAGCCTGACCCAGAGGGATGGGGAATATGGTCTTGAAGCCGTGGATCACGTCGCGGGCGAAGACCAGAGGAATTCCCAGACGGGAATTTTCAACGGCCTCGCGCTGCAGGCGGTTCACTGTCTCGGGATCCACTTCATTGAGGAGCGAGCCTACCATACCGGCGCGTATCTGACCGGCGCGGTCGTCGTTATAGCCGGTGCCGGTGTACTGCACCAGCTGTCCGATTTTCTCCTCGAGCGTCATCAGTTTCAGGAGTGAGTCCACCCGCTGTTCCAGAGGGAGCCCTATTGTGGCGGCGGCCACGGATTTCTTGCCGCCTTTCGCGGTTTTCTTTTTAGGAGCGGCCGCGGCGCTGAAGGTCAGTGCCGCGGTCAGTCCGAGTGCTATTATCTTGTTCATATCGGAAACCTCGGGGTTTATCAAACAGTTTTATCAGGGAGTTAACGATCAGGTATGGATCAGAGAATCACTTTCTCCACCTTGTTGCCCTGACGACGGATGAAGAGGCCGCTGCGGGATTCTCCACGCGCACACCCTGAAGATTGTAATATTCCACGGGGGCATCGGCATCTGTATCGGCGCCCACGTTTTCTATGGCTGTGGGAGCCGGAGTGTAGAGAAACACATTGTGGAGAGCGATGTTACGGCCTGCCACACCTCCGCCCAGCGGCACGAAGAAGTTGCCGTTGAGCTGCGAAGGGATGCGGAAGTCAGGATAAAGCCCCTGAAGTTCCCCGAGAGTTATGTCAAGCGCCTGCCATTCTTTTGTTATAGGCGATGTGGATGCCTGGCGAAGGGTTTCGCCGGCATCGGAGAGAGTCTCCGAGCCCACGCAGAAGCGGGCCGAGGTGCGGGTGTCACCGTCGCGGTTGTCGTGCCAGAGCGAAAATCCCAGTGAGGCGGGTGCCTCGCCGGTGGTGGCGTAGGCGGCATGGAAACGGCTCCTGTCGGAAAACGACGCGCTGACAGGCTCGTTGAGGAACCAGCCTGCACCCGACCAGCCCAGGGAGTTGCTAACGGTCAGCGAAATATAGGAATTGTCGTTGGCCGAGGCATCCCAGCCGGGGGCTGCCATCATGTTTGAGCCTTCAGAGAAGGTGCCTTCCCAGATATTGAGCGCGCAGTTGTCAGTTCCGGCGCGTACATCGACTACGGTGTTGCCTGCCGCGCGCAGATTGGCGATGGAGTTATCCGACATGGATACGGCATAGTAGGTGCCGGGGCCGTGCAGGTCGGAAAAACTTTTTACGAACCCCTCGGTTATGTCGGTGACGGGCGGGGTAGGCGGGTTGACGGGACCGGTGCCGGGCTTGTCGCCTTCGGTGGCGGCGAAGAAATTCTCGTTATCGGCGCCCTTCTGGTATATCTTCACGTAGTTGACATACATCGAGGCCTCGTTGCCGTTTTCGTTGTTTAGCGCGGTGATACCGTTCGCATCCCATATACCCGGGAAATTGCCGCCGACGGCGAGGTTGAAAATTATGAAGTTGTCTTTGTGGAAATAGTTGCCGGCGCAGGTTTCGTCGGACATATCCACGCGCGAGATGTCGATGCGGTAGTAGGGCTCCTGGTCGGGATATTTGTCGAGATCCACATACATCGAGATGAAGTTCTCGTCCCAGATGCAGGTGTAGAGGTGGAACTGGCCGTCCTGGAGGCTGTATTCGTGGGTCTTGTCCTTGGCGTACTGGTAGTGTTTGTCCCATTTCGGACCCCAGTGTGCCGCACCGTTGTAGAAGCGGTCGGAGACACCGTTTTTGATGCCGTTGGAGTGTCCCATTTCCAGAATGTCGGTCTCGCCACAGGAGGGCCATCCAACCTGTGGGTGGTCGTTGCCCATCATCCAGAAAGCGGGCCACAGACCCTGGTAGGTTGCGGGCATCTTGATCGAAGCCTCTATCTTGCCGTGGGTGAAGAAGGTGTTGCCCAGGGAGTTGATGCGTCCGGAGGTGAAGTTCTTGCCCCGGTAGCTTTCGCGGCGGGCGGTGAGTATGAGGCAGCCGTTGCCCTGGCCGTCATCGCCGACATGTACGTTGTCGGCCTTGTCGGTGTAATATTGTAATTCGGAGTTACCGCCGCCGTCGCCGTTGACCTCTATGTTCCAGCGGAGTTCGGTGTCGAGTCTACCGTTATCGAAAAGGTCCTGCCATACCAGCTTGTATCCGTTGGTTTCGCCGGAACCGTTCTGCGGTTCGGCTGCCGACGCGGAGAGGGATACAAATGCCAGCGCGGCAGTCAGACCGGGAAGTATAAGTTTGTTCATTTTTGATAGAAAGGTGATAAGGATTTGTTGTTTTCTTAGTGAGGCAGGTCGTCGCTAAACGGCCTGCCCCATGAGGGGGTGTGACGCCCGCAAAGGAGAAGCGTCACACCCTCCGTAAAGGGTTGTCAGACGGGGGATCAGAGAACCACCTTGGTAGCCTTGTTGCCCTGGACCTTGATGAAGAGGCCGCCTTCGGGGTTGGCAACCTTCACGCCCTGGAGGTTGAAGTATTCAACGGGAGCGTCGGCGTTGTCAGCCTCTACACCTTCGATGGCGGAACCACCTTCGGGAGTGAAGATGAAGATATTGTCAAAAGCGATGTTTGTGCCTGATACACCGCCGGCGAGGATAGAGAGGAAATTGCCGGTGAAAGAGGTGAAGTTATAATCAAAAGCGGGATAAATCTTGGCGAGTTGGCCGAGGGTAATCTCAACAGTCTGCCAGTCATCGGAAGTGGCTTTCCCGATCGAGGGGAAGATAGCGCCGTTGTCGTTGAAGTCGGTGCCGAGAGCTACCTTGGCGGGTTTGTTGTAATCATCCTTGTCAAGGAGTATGAGAGCCACTGAGGCGGGCGCTGTAGCGTTGGTGGCGTAGCATACATGAAGGATGGAGTTTTCGTTAAGGGCCATGGGAACAGCTGCGGCAGCATCGTTCTTGACATTGTATCCTGCGCCTGACCAACCTACGTTACCAACGGTAAGCGAGAGGTAATCGAAGTCCATATTCTCTTCCCCGTCATAGCCGGGAGCAGGTGTCGTGGGAGTACCGGCAATGAAAGTTCCGTCCCAGATGTAGAGGTTCTGGGTTCCGGTCTGGTCGTCAGAATTCTGGCCCATGAACACTACGGTGTTGCCGGCTTTTGTAAGCTGCTCTACGGAGTATTCGCTCATGGAGAGGTTGTAATATGTGCCTTTTCCGTTCTTCGCGGCGAAAGATTTTACGGTGCCGTCTTCTACGTTAAAGTCAGCTGCGGAGGCTCCAAGGGCAACGAGAGCCATACCGGCGATAAGAGTAAACTTTTTCATGATTTGAAGTAAGTTTAAGTTAAGTTATTAATTGGGTTAGTTGTTAAGTTGTCTTTTTTGGGGGGAGAGTGTGTGGGGCCGTCTTTCTGTAGGGACGCTTCGTGGAGCGTCCGGAATCCGGATGGTAACCAGACTTGTGCCGGGTTGTTGGGGGCGGACGCTCCGCGGATCGTCCCTACGGGGTGACGGGTCGGGATAGCGGGATCAATAGCCGGGGTTCTGCTCCATGGGGTTGAGGCGCAGTTCCTCGAAGGGGATCGGCATCAGCTCGCATTTGCCTTTGATGAAAGAACCCATCTCGGCGCGGGCTTCGGCGCTTTCCGAGCGTCCGTAGGAGCCGTTGTCTTTGTCGAGCACATCATAGGCGATGCCCCAGCGCACGAGGTCGAACCAGCGGTGGCCTTCCATGGCCAGCTCCACGCGGCGCTCGTGGCGCAGTGCGGCGCGGAGGCCGTCGGTGTTGTCGGCGTATGAGCCGTAGGGGAAGGCGGGGAGGGCGGTGGAGGGATCTGCGGCGTTGGCGCGGGCGCGGCCACGGACTTCCTCAAGGGCCCATTTCACTTCCGATGCGGGCTTGCCGGCCTCGAGGGCTGCCTCGGCGTAGAGGAGCAGGGCGTCGGCGGCGCGCATCAGTATATAGTTCTTGGGCGAACGTGATGCGTGAGTGAGCTTAACGTAGAAACCGGAGTCGTAATCGTAGTATGTGTTCTTAA
>URZG01000039.1 GCA_900552325.1 uncultured Porphyromonadaceae bacterium
TGGTGATATAGAGGGCGCCCGCGATGAGGATGATACCCACACCGAGTTTAAGCAGGTCGTTGACGTTGCCGTACTCCACCTCTATCGAGTGCTTGAAGAAGGTCACTATCAGCACCATAAGAATCACTTTGCCGAGGGAGGCCTTGAGGTCGTCGACATTGCTGACCTGCATCCACGAGGGGCGATTGTTGGCCTTCTTCTCCACCGGGTCTATCTGCTGATAAACAGCTCATAGATACCAACACCGAAGATTATCAGCACCATAGCGAAGAGGAATACATCCACCGACGATACGAAAGTCTCCAGCAGGTGCTCGTATTCCGGCGACGCTATATGCCTCACGAAGTCGATCATTCCGTCGACAACAATCACCGACCCCTTGATGAACAGCGCTATGGCAGCCAGCAGGGAGCCGAACACCGCCAGAAGAGTAAGGAAACGGGTGAAATACAACGTGTATTCGAACCGCCGCGTCACCTCGTTCTTGAAGTTCAGGATATCCGGAAAATTGATGGAACGTTTGCGCAACGCTTTCACCAGGCGGTGGTCGTAGCGGTCCATGTACCCCTTTGCCTGTATCTTCGCGCGCACCCATTTTGCCTCGGAGTCGTCGATCTCGCCGGGGCTATCCTCGTCCTCGAGAAGAAGATTGCAGATGGCATCGACAAACAGGTCGGAGAACTTCGGCGAGAGATTCTGTTTCGATACCGTTTCTTTCAGTTCGAACAGCAGATTGCCTTTCTCCCTCGTCATACCCTCCTCATCATAAAGGAGTTCTTCGCGCAGACGGTCCACATCCTTGTCGGAGAGACGTCCGTCGCGAACCAGACTTTTACGCAGTGCAGCTAAATCTTCCATCATACAGCGGTTAAAAAATTATTTATGGCAAAAGTAACAAAAAAGCGCCATCCCGCCAAACAGAATCGTGTCGGCCGGCAGGATGGCGGTTAAAATTCACATTATCGACCCGAAAAGCCCGCTGAACAGGAGTCAAGGAGCTTCCAGGCTGCCTCGAAGGGACTGAGACGGTTGGAGAGTACAAGCCGCTCGGCCTCGGAGATGCGTCCCGAACGGATGGGATCGTCATAGAAACGGCGGCGCAGCTCGGCGTCGATAGTCTCGTACATCCAGTAGCGCGCCTGCTGGCGGCGCCGCTCCTCGAAGTAGCCGTTCTCCTCCACAAAGGCGAAATAACGGTCCACCATATCCCACACCTCGTCGATACCAAGCTCGAAATATCCCGAATAGGTGAGCACCTCAGGGTGCCATCCCGAGGGGGGCGTGGGGAATAGATGGAGCGCCGAACGGTACTGCGCCATCGCCAGGCGCGCGCGCTCCACATTGTCGCCGTCGGCCTTGTTGATCACTATACCGTCGGCCATCTCCATGATGCCGCGCTTTATACCCTGGAGCTCGTCGCCGGCGCCGGCGATCTGTATGAGCAGGAAGAAGTCGACCATCGAATGTACGGCGGTCTCGCTCTGTCCCACCCCCACGGTCTCCACGAAGATATTGTCGTAGCCGGCGGCCTCGCAGAGCACTATCGTCTCGCGGGTCTTGCGCGCCACGCCTCCGAGCGAACCCGCCGAGGGGGAAGGACGTATGAACGCCCCCGGCTGCTGCGAGAGTTTCTCCATGCGCGTCTTGTCGCCGAGAATCGATCCTTTCGAGCGCTCCGACGAGGGGTCGATGGCCAGCACGGCCAGTTTGCCACCCTTTTTGAGCACATGCATACCGAACACGTCAATGGAGGTGGATTTTCCCGCCCCCGGCACGCCGGTGATACCTATGCGGCGCGACTTGCCCGAATACGGCAGGCACTTCTCGATCACCTCGCGCGCCAGCATCTGATGTGCCGGAGCAAGACTCTCCACGAGGGTCACGGCCTTGGAGAGGGATATCATGTCGCCTTTGACTATCCCCTCCACAAGTTCGGAAGCCGAGGGGAGCGGCTGTCGCCGTCGCGGCTTCATATAGGGGTTGACCACCGGAGGCTGCTTCACTCCGGAATTTACCGTCAGGCCCTTGTATTCTTCGTTGTTCTCAGGATGTTCCATGGTATATCGTCGTAAATATTGTTATGTTTGGTTTTGATGTAGGGACGCTCCGTGGAGCGTCCGTTTAAATTGCGGGGTTCCGGCGTGATTCGCGGACGCTCCACGGAGCGTCCCTACAGCCCGGCGGCTGTAATTACTTGATGCCGAGCCATTGGCGGATGATTTCGGCATCATCGTCGCCGTAAGAGGCGGCGCGTTCCCACCACTGCTGCGCAAGAGCTTCGTCCGCCTCCACGCCGCGGCCGTGGGTGTACATCCTCGCCATCATCTTGCACACCGAGGCACGCGCCGCGTTGTGGATGCGCTTGTCGCTGTCGATCACCGTCCGGCACCACTTCATGGCCTCTGCCCACTGCTGGCGCTTGTAATATTCCTCTGCAAGAGTATATTGCGCGAAAGTCACTCCGGCCTCCGAAGCCTCTTTGAGGAGCTGGAACGCCCTCTCCGGGTCGGCGGTGCAACCTTTTCCGTCTCTCAGGAGCATGGCCACATCCCACTTGCAGGGTGCCACAGGCGAAATCACATCCTGCTTCTCCAGCCCGGCGGAATAAGCCTCGAAAGCCTTTTCAAAATCTACGGGAGTGCCGTAACCGTTCTTATAACAGTTGCCGAGATTGTGTGCCACGGAGTTATAGCCAAGTTCAAACGCCTCCTTGTTCTTGTTGAAAAAAGAAAGAGTGTCGCCCAACTCCAGATAGCAGTTGGCGCGATTCTTGTAAGCTGCCGACGCAAACACATTCTTCTCTTTTATGCGCTCAATCGCCTTGTCGCAATATCCTAAAGCCGCCGCAGGATCCCTCACTATGCTGTCACCATAGAGCAGAATCTGGCCGATGCTAAAAAAAGGGAACATATCATCGGGGGTGACGGTGCAGAGTTTCTTCCAGTATTCCAGCCCCAGCTTCGGATCCTTTGTCACCGGAAGCCTTTCGCCGTCGGAGAGGGTGATGAACCCTTTTTCAAACGCATCTCCGGCAATTTTCAGGGCATCCACATGCCCGAAATCGGCAGCGCAACGGAGGAAATACAACGTATCATCCCCATGATATTTGAGCGACTCGTTGGATTTGTCAAAGAAAAGCTGCGCGGCCTGAGCCGCAAGGTCATCCACAGTGCATCTGCCTGTGCTCGCTATGTGCCTGACCAACGGTGAATTGCGGAACGCCCCAGCATCATGTCGGCGACTGTAGAAAAATTCCTTGAGTACAACATCGAGAAGGGGTTTCTTATCCTCAGGCCACAGCTCGAGGTCGTGTGGCGTAAGATTCCACCAGCGGTCGTCAATCCAATATTTCTTGTTGATTATGCGATGGTTATCCGTAATTCCGTGGAAAGCGCGCTTGAAATCCTTAACCGCGAAAGCCGACTCAATGTAGGGCCACCAACTGTAAGGATTATAGATCGCAGCCTTCTTTTCCTGCTTTATTTCGGCAGGAATTTTCTTCTCGAAGAGTTCGATGCAGCGCTCATAGTCGCCGGTTTCAAAAGCCTTTACAGCCAGGTCGTAATACTGACCGGCCGAGGCGGTGACGGCGCCGGCGATTGCGAGAAGAAGAGCGATGGCGGTTTTGCGGATAATGGTCGGCATAAGTAGGTTACTTTGTAGGGACGCTCCGTGGAGCGTCCGTTTAAATAGCGGGTTTCAAAAGGGTTTCGCGGACGCTCCGTGGAGCGTCCCTACAGCCGCATCGTTTTCAGTGCGCCTCGAGCCAGTTGGCGCCCACGCCGGAGGATACCTCCAGGGGCACGGCGCCGGTGTCGCATGCATGTTCCATCAGGTCGGTTACAAGGGCCTGGAGGCGCGGCAGCTCTTCGGGCACGACGTTGAATATCAGTTCGTCGTGAACCTGCATTATCATCTGCGACCGGAATCCCTCGGCCTTCATGCGGCGGTAGATGCTCACCATCGCCAGCTTGATGATGTCGGCGGCGGTACCCTGCAGCGGCGCGTTCACTGCGTTGCGTTCGGCGAAGTTGCGCACCGTGGCGTTGCGCGAGTTGATATCGGGGAGGAAACGTTTGCGGCCCAGAAGAGTGGATACATATCCGTTCTTGCGCGCCTCCTCAACCGACCGGGCTATGTGCTCGCGGATATGTGGATAGGTGGCGAAATACCCCTCGATCAGCTCCTTGGCCTCGGCACGCGGGATGGCAAGCCGTTCCGAAAGCCCGAACGCCGAGATGCCGTAGACGGTGCCGAAATTGGCCGTCTTGGCCTTGCGGCGCTGCGTGTCGGTCACTTCGGCAATAGGCACATGGTAGATTTTCGACGCCGTGGCGCGGTGTATATCCTCTCCCGAAAGGAATGCCTCGGTAAGTTCCGGATCGCCCGACATGTTGGCCAGCAGGCGCAGCTCTATCTGCGAATAGTCGGCGGAGAGGATCACGCACCCCGGGTCGGGGATAAAGGCGCGGCGTATGCGGCGCCCCTCTTCGGTACGCACCGGAATGTTCTGCAGGTTGGGGTTGGCCGACGAGATACGTCCCGTGGCCGTGACCGTCTGGTTGAAAGTGGTGTGTATCTTCCCCGTGCGCGGATTCACAAGCTGCGGAAGCGCCTCCACGTAAGTTGTGAGCAGCTTCCGGAGGGCGCGCGCCTGGAGGATAAGACCTACGATGGGATGCGACGCGCGGTGCTTCTCCAGCACCTCCTCCGTGGTGGAATATCCCCCTTTCTTGGTGCGTTTGGCCTTCTTGTCGAGCTGCAGTTTGCCGAAAAGTATCTCACCCACCTGCATCGGCGAGGAGAGGTTGAAGCGTTCGCCGGCCAGGGCGTACGCCTCCTCTTCGAGGGCGTCAAGGCGCTCCGAGAGTTCCCGGGCCTGCGAGGCAAGCTCCGCGGAGTCAATGCGGACCCCGGCCCACTCCATCTCGGCCAGCACCCGCGCCAGAGGAAGCTCCATCCCCTCCAGGAGATGCATCTGGCCGTTGCGGCGCAGCAGCTCCTCGAGCGGGGCGCGCAGACGCAGACACATATCGGCCTGCGAGCCGGTATAGGACGCCTCCGTCCCCTCGGGATAGGGCGCGAACGCCTTCCGCTGGGCTGCGGTAGTCTCGGGCTGCGGCATCTCCACCGACAGCACCGCCGACACTATGTCGGGCATACGGTGGCGCATCTCCGGCTGAAGGATATAATGGGCCAGCGACACATCGAAGTAACGTGCGCCGATCTCTATTCCGTAACGGCGCAACAGCACCATGTCGCGCTTAATGTCGTGACTCGAAAGGGTCGCCGCCGGATTGGAGAAAAGGGGCTGCAGCAGCTCCATGAGGGCAGCGCGCTCCTTCTCGGCGGCAGGTACCGGGAAATATACCGCCTTCCCCGCCTCGCCGCTGAAAGCCATGCCGAGCAGCGATGCCGTCATGGCCTCCTCGCCCGTGGCGTAAATGGCGATACCGAGATCGCTGAACGCCGCCAGGCGCTCCACCTCCCGTGCCGCGTCGGCCTGACCGGCCACCATCCGGCACTCCGTGAGGTCCGCGGCAGCCGAGGCGTCGCCCGTCGCCGGCACTCCGGCATCCCCCTCGATGAAATCGAAAAGCGACGGCTGCACCGTGTCGGCGTCCTTATCGCTTTTACTTTTAGAGGCTGACGCGGCGCGGGGCGCCGTACCGCCCTCCGAGGTTACGCCCAGCCGCTGCAGGAAGGTCTTGAACTCCATGCGGCGGTATATTTCGGCCAGCGCCTCCACATTCTCCGGGCCGCGGCGCAGGGTGTCGAAGTCCACCTCCACTGGCACATCGGTGTGGATCGCCGCCAGCTTCTTCGAGAACTCGATCTGGGCGGCGTTGGCGCGGATACGCTCGCCGAGCGCCCCCTTGATGGCGTCGGCATGAGCCAGCATGTTCTCCACCGAGCCGTATTCGGCTATAAGTTTCGAGGCCGTCTTAGGCCCCACGCCGGGACACCCGGGTATATTGTCGATAGCATCACCTTCCAGCGCCAGGAGGTCGATCATCTGCGCTGTCGACGAGATGCCGTAGCGGGCGCATACCTCCTGCGGCCCCCGGATCTCGAAATCCTGCCCGCGCAGCGGCGGACGGTACTGGAGGATGCGGTCGGTCACGAGTTGCCCGTAATCCTTGTCGGGGGTCATCATGTACACGGTGTACCCCTCGGCCGCGGCACGCACCGCCAGAGTGCCGATCACATCGTCGGCCTCGTAACCCGGCACCTCGAACACGGGGATGTCGTATGCCGCGATTATCTCCTTGATGATCGGCACCGACAGGGCTATATCCTCAGGCTGCGCCTCGCGCTGCGCCTTGTACTCGGGATACATCTCGTGGCGGAACGTGGGGCCGTGAGGGTCGAAGCACACAGCGATATGGGTGGGGTTCTCTTTCCGGAGAACCTCACCCAGTGTGTTGCAGAAGCCGAATACCGCCGAGGCGTTGAAGCCCGCGGAGGTCATGCGCGGCGACCGTATCAGTGCGTAGTAGGCCCTGTAGATCAGGGCGTAGGCATCAAGCAGAAAAAGTTTTTTATCCTCCATCGATTTTAGGCAAGAGGTGATTTTAGGCAAGAGGCGATTTTAGGCGAGAGGCAAGAGGCGAGAGTAAAGTTAGCTAATTTAGCTATTGTAGCTATTGTAGCTATTTAGCCGGGCGAGCTATTTGACGAGGGCGGCGGCGGCAGGGGTCATCAGCGGCACCATCTCGCTGTAGGGAACGGTGCACGTAGGCGCGCCGGCCGAATACGGGCCGATCTCGTAGGGGGTGTAGTAGAAGGTCACGCCATCTTTGGTGAAGGCCGGCGGAAGTGTGGGGAGGGCGAATTCCTGATCCCACGATTCGGTGTAGGTCTTCCAGTCAGGCACCTCGAAATACTGGCGGCATACGGCGTTCTCCACAAGTTCCTCAAGTTTCGACTTGCTTTCGGGGGTGAATATATCCCAGCCGATCGTGGCGCCGGTGGCCGCATCGAAAGTCACGCCACGCGACACACCCATACCGTGGGCGCCACCCTGGTAGATATATGAGGTAGCGTCGAAAGTCACGAAACGCGAAGTCTCATAGATCAGTCTGAAGGAAAACGACTCCTCGCCCCCCATCTCGCCGAAAAAGCCGGTTTCTTTTGCAGCTGAGAGCGCGCGCCGCCCGGCGGCTTCCATCACTTTGGAGCCGTCGGCAAGGTCGGCGCCGGCCGGAGCGTCGACGGATTTCGCGATATAGGCTCGCACCGAATCGACAAGGAGCTGCGGGCCCTCCACAGGATATTGCGCCGAGAAATCCACCGAATAGCGGGTATTCTCGTTCATTTCATTGTCAAACCATTCGTCGGAGGTCTGATAACCCACGGAGTCGACCTTTAACGACGTGCCTGAATTCTGAGCGGAATCAGCGGCGGCATCGTTCTTTTTCGAGCCGGAGCAACCGGTCATTGCGGCGGCCGCCACGGCCACGGCGAGAGAGAGGAATGTTGTCTTTTTCATAATCTGTCAGGTAAAGATATTTATGCGGCAGGGTCGCGACCTGTCGCGACCGCAAGTTTCACCGGTAACGCATGGCTTCTTTGCGGTCGCGGCAGGCCGCGACCCTACGAATGAAAGGTCAGTGGCAGCCTCCGCAGCAACCCCCTTCATGATTGTGGTCGTGATCGCAGCCGCAGTCGTGGTCGTGGTCACAGCCGCAATCATCGCCGCAGCCGCAGCCGTCGCCCCCGTGGCATCCGCAGCCGCCGGCAGGATGCAGCTCGGCTTCGGTGGCGTCGCGCACCTCGGTGATGCGTCCGTCGAAACGCACGGATTTGCCTGCGAGCGGATGGTTGAAGTCCATTTTGACTTTCGTGTCGGTAACCTCTTTCACCAGGCCGTTGATGCGGAAACCGTCGGCGGTCATCATCGGCACGTAGGCGCCCACCTTGATCACATCGGTGTCGAACTTGTCGTCGACGATGAAGAGCTCCTTGTCGAGTTCCACCACCTGATCGGGGTCGTAGGGACCGAAAGCCTCGTCGGCTGTGGCCTCTACATTGAAGGAGTCCCCTTTGGCGAGCCCTTCGATAGCCTTTTCAAGAGGTTCGATCACGCCGCGTGTCACGCCGAAAACGATCTTTTCAGGGTCCTTGGCGTCGGTCTGGTGTACGAGTTTTTCGGAGCCGTCGGCTTCCACGGCATAGAGGTCGTAGCCGAGCTCCACATATTTTCCGGGTTCAATCTTAGTCATATCGTTATATTTTATATTGTTACACAGCTGTATGCCGCGGCGGCTCACTTCTTCGGCGGGTAGTCGAGAGTGAAGTGGAGTCCGCGCGACTCATGGCGCTCGCGGGCCTGGCGCATGATGAGATAGCCCACGTTGATGATGTTGCGCAGTTCGCAGATCTCACGCGAGGCCTTGGAGCACTTGAAGAGTTTCTCGGTCTCCTCGTAGAGGATGTCGAGGCGGTTCCAGGCGCGGTCAAGGCGCAGGTTCGACCGTACTATACCAACGTAGGCGCCCATGATCTGGTTCACCTCGCGGATACTCTGGGTGATGAGCACCATCTCCTCGGGATGCGACGTGCCCTCGTCGTTCCACTGCGGCACATCCTTGCGGAGGTCGATGTGGCGTATCGCCTCGCGGGCATGGCGCGCCGCGGCGTCGGCATAGACCACGGCCTCGATCAGCGAGTTGGAGGCCAGGCGGTTGCCGCCGTGGAGCCCCGTGCGCGAGCACTCGCCCACTGCGTAGAGGTGGCGTATCGACGACTCGCCGTTGGTGTCGACGGCGATGCCGCCGCAAAGGTAGTGGGCGGCGGGAGCCACGGGTATGTAATCCTTTGTGATGTCGATCCCCAGCGAGAGGCATTTGCGGTAGATGTTGGGGAAATGGCGGCGTGTCTCCTCGGGGTCCTTATGGGTGACGTCGAGGAACACGTGGTCGTCGCCGTAGGCCTTCATCTCAGAGTCGATGGCGCGGGCCACCACGTCGCGCGGGGCAAGCTCCATGCGCTCGTCGTATTTCCCCATGAAGCGCTCCCCGCGCATGTTGCGCAGCAGCGCGCCGTAGCCGCGCATCGCCTCGGTGATGAGGAACGAGGGGCGGTCGCCGGGATGGAACAGCGCCGTGGGGTGGAACTGGATGAACTCCATATCCTTCACCGTGCCTTTGGCGCGGTAGACCATTGCGATGCCGTCGCCGGTGGCAACCAAGGGGTTTGTGGTGGTCTGATAGACGGCTCCGGCACCGCCGGTAGCCATCAGCGTCACGCGCGACAGGAAGGTGTCGACCCTCCCCTCCGGAGTGAGGATATATGCGCCGTAGCAGGTGATGTCGGGAGTGCGGCGCGTCACGATCTTGCCCAGATGGTGCTGGGTTATGATCTCTATGGCGAAATGGTGCTCGTAGATGTCGATGTCCTTGTGGGAGCGCACGGCACGGATAAGGCTCTCCTGTATCTCGAAACCGGTGTTGTCGGCATGATGGAGTATGCGGAACTCGGAGTGCCCCCCCTCTCGGTGAAGATCGAACGAGCCGTCGTCGCGGCGGTCGAAATTCACCCCCCACTCCACCAGCTGCCGGATCTGGCCCGGCGCCTCGGTGACGACCTTGCGCACCGCCTCGGGGTCGGAGAGGAAGTCGCCCGCCACCATAGTGTCGTGTATATGTTTGTCGAAATCATCGACCTCCAGGTCGGTGACGGAGGCCACGCCTCCCTGAGCCAGGGCGGTGTTTGCCTCGTCGAGGGTAGTCTTGCACACCAGGGCCACACGCGCCCCTTCGCCGGCCACCTTGAGGGCGAAACTCATGCCGGCGATGCCGCTGCCTATTACGAGATAGTCATATTCTCTAACCATACGGATACAAAATTTAGGAGGAGAGCGGGATGCAAATTTAACACAAAACCCCGTATCTTGCAAAAAAATATTGGAAGATTACCGGCGACAGGAAAGCAGGTTTTCAGCCTTCGGCGTTTTTGCTCCGGACGGCAACCGCGTCAGCGGTGTCGAGCGGCGTAGCCGCAGTGGCCAACAACAGTGGTTGTATCAAAATTGCCTAAAACGGGTTTTGCTGTAGGGACGCTCCACGGAGCGTCCCTACAGCGGGAGCGATCGAGACCCATTTTGACACAGCTTCATCTCCCAACCTGGAATCTTATTCCTCACGCTGCGGTTGTTGGCTGACAGAGGCTTATTGTCAATCGCAGGTTGAAAATCTGCTCTCCTACCGGGGTGCTACGGCGGTCGCGACAGGTCGCGACCCTACGGCGGGGGCGCCGACAGAGAAAAAAAATATGCCGGCCCGGGGAGGGTCGGCATATCTTATATGCGTGATTCGCGCGGATTAGCGAACGAATTCTTTGGCAACCTTGTCACCGCGAACAACGATGTAGAGACCGTTGGCAGCGTTGTCAACGCGAACACCCTGGAGGTTGTAGTAAACGGGAGCTACGTTGTTGTCAGCCTCAACACCTTCGATAGCGGCATCAGCAGCAGCGAAAACTACAGTACCGGTCTCGCCATTGTAGGGGAGGTTGACGGTTACGGCATATTTACCGGTGGGGATAGCGTAGGTCTGGCCACCTTTGCGGATTTCGAAAGAAGCATCGGAGGGACCGGCAACGGTTACATTCTCAACGCCTTCCTCGGTGCCGCCGTAAAGAACGGTACCGGCTTTGAACTTAACGTAAGCCATTTCTACGGCAACATCGAGAGTACCGGTGAACTGAGTTTTGTCAGCGTTGGCGGTAAGACCGTAGGCGGTGGTGTTCTCGTCCCATGCCACACCGTCGATGTTGCCGACCATGTAGATAGTCTCGTATTCGTTAGCGGCAGCCTGACCGGCTACGAGGAGGTAGCCTTCTACGGTGTTAAGAGTGATGACAGCGTTGGAAACGGTTCCGCTCATGTTGAAGTTGCCTCCACCGGTAACGTAGTAGTAGTCTTCGTTGGCAACTACTTCGTCGCCGTTGGTACCGATCTTGTTGTCCCAGTCGGGAGTGCCGACTTCACCCGGGACGATGGTGAATTCACCGGAGAAGTCCTCGGTAAGAGCAATTTCATAAACGCCGTCACCCTTGTCGGTGAACTGATATTCGGCAGCAGCGTGATTCCAGCCCTGGAAACCGCCGGAGATGAACCAGTTTTCAGCGTTTGCGCTCATAGCCATGAGAGCTACGCCAACAGCAAGTAAAAATTTCTTCATGATAGAAGTAAGTTAATGGTTTATAAATAAAGTTAGTTGATTCCGTTGATAAAGACCTTTTCGGCCTTGGAGCCGCGCACGCGGATGTAGGCGCCGGGGCCGGGATTCACCACACGCACGCCCTGCAGGTTGTAGTACACGGCGGGGGCGTCGGCATCGGGGTCGCGTTCGATCTCGCCGATGGCGGAGAGGTCGGAGATGTTGAGGGTCATGTCGTCGAGGTCGACCTCCATACGGTATTTGCCTGCCTCGGTTTTCCAGGCGAAAGCCGAGCCGGCGGTGCCGCCGCCGTTGAAGATCTTCACCCATGCGGGGGTGCCGGAGGTCACCACCTCATCCTTGGTCATGGCGCCGAAGCGGTCGGCGGCGTTCACTGTAGCCCAGTCGAAGGCAGAAGAGGCGAGCTTGGAGACGAATGAGAAGAAAGCCTTGCCCACGGTTTTGTCGGCGATGAGCTCAACCTCGTCGGCGGTGTACTTGTGGCCGGAGCGTTTGAGGCGCACACCCACGTTGGTCTTCCACGAACCGTTCACGAGCGTACCCATGGCGTACATGAAAGGGGGATAGGAGGCGATACCCTCGTCCTCATAATATCCCAGGCAGCTTGTGGCGGAGTAGATGTTCTCGGGTTCGGCGAAGAAATCGTCGGTCTTGGTGTCGTCGCCGTTGCCGTCGTTGAAGAGGATATGTGTGGTGCCGGCGGGGAGGGTGTATTCCCAGACGGTGGTTTTCTTATGAGTCATGGCCACACCGGGATATTCCGATTCCTCGGCGCCCCAGTAGTGGATGTAGGGGGTTGTCCAGCGGGTGTCGGTGTTGTCGAAGTACACGGTGAAAGGCTCCACGGGTGCCTGGAGGTCGGAGAGGTCCACGGCGGTCTTGGTCCACACGGTGTAGCCGTTGCCCTGGGTGCGGATGTCGGCGTCGGTATAGCCGGCGGGAGTGGCGGAGGGGGTACCGATGGCCACCACGAGCTCACCCTTGGAACCGGTTACGCGGGCCATATAGACGTTCTTGTTGGTCTCGAGCACTTCCACCGCCGATGTGTTGCTCACGCCCACGGCATTGCGCACGCGGATAAGGCGCTTGATCTGCAGCTTGTACTGCTTCCAGTGAGGGAGGAACACGCAGGGGGTGCCGGGGGAGCAGAGGAGGTAGGCGTTTGCGGCTATGACGTTGCCGTTGAACCTGGAGCCGTCGCGGTAGGTGTCGTGATTGTCGACGAAGGT
>URZG01000040.1 GCA_900552325.1 uncultured Porphyromonadaceae bacterium
GCCTCAGTTGCGCGCGGCAGCCATTACAGGGCTACTTCTCTCCCTCTCGGCAGCCCGTGGCCGTTATATCCCCAAAAGGGTTATCGACAGGCTTGAATCAGCCAGGGAGACCGATACATGGCAGTCCGATCTGGAACTCGCCTACAAGGAGTTTGTACGTACCCGTGACACTGACCGCATAACGGCCAAGATACGCGACGAGGTGGTGCCGGAGATGATGAAGCTGCGCCCCGAGATCTCGCGCCGTTTTTCAGGGGAGCTGCCGATGGACCCCGCCGAGATGGAGGAGAACCCGCAGTGGCAGGAGCTGCTCGATAAGTCGGGCGTGACTGACAAGCTCAAGGAGATGAGCGAGATTCAGGAGGACGGCGGCGATGTGATGATGGGAACTTTCTCGCATCTCAAGTCTTTCCCGTTCTTCCATGAGGTTGCCAACTGGTTCCTCCCGTTCCATACCGACCGTTCGGAACTCGAGGAGGGGGATTCCGGACCTATTAAGGCTCTGGCCGATTTACTCATGGCCATGCCTATGTTGTGCGATTCCGACAAATATTCCATGCTCCTCTCGCTCCAGGCGGCTCCCGAGGCGCAGCGCTCGCTCCTTGTACGACAGATAAACGCCCAGGCGGAGCAGTTCGCGGGGCTTCGTGCCGCCATGCTGAACACCGATCTCACCGACCGGCGCGACCTGGTGCGCAAACAGGTGCAGAATCTTTTCAGGTTCTTCCGCCTGTACCGCCGTAAGGGGGAGTTCCCCAATCCGTTTGATCTCGGAATAGACCCTGCCGGTGTGGTGGGGCTGGAGTCGTTGTGTGTTCCGGCGCTTTCTGTTGTCGTGGCGGAGTTCTATTTTTCGCATGGTTACTGGCACGACGGGTTGAAGACAGCCCGTGCCATAGACGGTCTTCAGGCAGCGGCATCCGTGCCCGATTCCCCCGAATATCTTCTTATGCAGCGTATGGGTTTCGCCGCCATGAAGCTCGGTCTGTACACCGAGGCGCGTGATTACTTCAACCATCTCCTCCTGGTGACACCCGAGAATCCGTGGGTGGTAAAGAATGCTGCCCGGTGCGACATGCAGCTCGGGCTCTACGACGAGGCTCTCCGGCTGTTCCTGGGGCTGAGCCGTCAGCCGGGATATGGTGAGGATTCCAATCTGGCTCTCTATATCGGCCACTGTTATCTCGAGACCGCTGATTACGACAAGGCTGTAAAGGCTTATTTCAAAGCTGAATATCTCGGGGCTAAACCCCGCAAGGTGCTCCGGCAGCTTGCATGGGCGTTGCTGATGAACGGCGATGCCGCCCAGGCTCGCCGCTACCTGGAGCGTGCCATGAGTAGCGCCGGTCCCGTGCCTAACGACTATCTCAACCTCGGCCACATCGCCCTGAGCACTGGTGATTTCAAGGAAGCCTTAAATTCCTATCGCCTTAATATAGTAAGCCGCCGCGAGAAGGACAATCTCTCGGAAGAGGATGCACGCGAGGCCTTTATCGCTGATGTAAGGCAGGATTCCGCCGAGCTTTCACGTCTCGGGATCAGTCCTGATCTGCTTCCGCTGTTGGTTGATTCTCTTTTCTATACCCTCTGAGCCTCGCTGAGAGAGTTTCCCGGGCAGGCAATAATGTAAAATATCTATCAGGCATCTATTGATATTGATGATGAACGGTGCTAAATTTGCACGCTATTATCATAAAATACTCATTGTGCGTATGAATAGATTTTTTACTGCATTGTTTGCCGGGCTTATTGTGCCCGTTTCGTTGACTTTCGCTGCTGAAACGAAAATTCCTGAAAAAGTTATGGCGCAACTCCGCGGGATGGCTGCTGCCAAGGCCGCTGAAACGCAAGGCGAGAGTATGGATCTCTCGCGCAGCTGCATCAGCTACGTCAATGTCGGAGGATTTTCCGCGCATCAGGATAATATCGGTAGCGTTGCATGCCTTGTCAAGAGTGACGACGGCTCCTGTTCGCTGGTTTATCCCGTTTCCGAAATGACTACGGAACCTATTACCGGCACTATTTCGGACGATAAGGTAACCTTTACACTTCCGCAGGTTGTAAGAACCGTGACGATAGAGGAGGAGGGCAAGGATGTGACCTATAATATCGTGGTGGCCGCTTTCTCCGAACAGAAGGTCGATGATGAATATGTTACCTGGCTGGCTGACAAAAATCAGACTGTGATTTTCAATCTTGAGGCCGACGGCTCGCTCAAGGCTGTCGACACATCGCTGATGATCGGCGTAGGTATCGACATGGGTGAAGACGGCCTGCAGTGGACCGGCTTCGGGGATGTGGATATCGCCATGAAGCCTATGACGGCCCGACCGGTAGAGCTGCCCGCCGACATTTCCGTAGAAAACTATGTTGTCCGCAGTTTCGATTCTCCTTTTATCGCACGTGTGGGCTTCGACGGCGATGACGTGTATGTGCAGGGCCTGATATCATCACTTCCCGACGGCTGGATAAAAGGGAAGCTCGCCGACGGCAAAGTGACATTCGCCAACGGCCAGTATCTGGGAATCGCCCAGACCTTCAATACCTTCCGGAATTATGCCTATTGCGTAGTGACAACGAAGGACTATGATTCCGATTTCAATGAAGTCTATGCCCCCGTCGAACCTGAATTTGAAGTGACATACGATGCCGACGACAAGAGTTTCTCATTCGCTTCCAACCAGGTGGTATGCATGAATCTCGATCCCGAGGAGCTTTCTTTCCGCTCCTCAATGGAGTTCGTGTCACTCGAATACCGCGGAATGTTCGAGCCGACCACTCCTCCCGACCCGCAGATAGATTATTTCGACGCGTATGATCCCGATTCGGGGTACGGTGAAATCGACTTCACCATGCCCGACGAGGGTGCCGACGGCAAAGTCCTCGATTTCAACAGCTATTATTATAACCTGATTGTCGACGGCGAGGTCTATGAGGTGACTCCCGCTGTCTATCCAGCGGTTACCGAGGCCATGACCGACATCCCGTACACTTTCTCCGACAACAACGATATCTATGCCTATTCCGAAGGGTATCATATCCTCTACTTCCGCATCCCTGAGTATCGTACGATCGCTCTCCAGTCGGTCTACACGATTGACGGAGTGACAAACCGGAGTGCCGTAGTTCTTGCCGGAGAGTCGGCGCTGACAGATAAGGTCGCAGACCTTTCGCCGGTTGTAAGCGAGGAATATTTCGACCTTTCCGGCCGTGCCGTATCATCCCGCTCAACTGGACTCCTCATCCGTCGCGTGACCCGTGCCGACGGATCGGTGGAGACCTCCAAGACTGTCGTGCGTTGATTCTGGCCCGCATGCGGAACATGCACTGAAAGATAACTGCTGCGCGCATCCGGATTGCAATGGAGGCAATTCGGATGCGCCTCTTTTTCTTTTGGGATAAAGCGGGAAAATCCGTAACTTTGCCACAGTAAACACGCGCGCCCTGATTCCGCGCCGTTTTCACTGACAATCGCTTTAGAACTATCTTATGGTAATACAGAGATTACAATCGCTTTGGCTCCTTTTCGCCGCAGTCCTCATGGGGCTTTTCTGCTTCATGCCTATGTTTCTTGTCGTGGATAATTCCGCTCCGGAACATCAGTTCGTCATGCCGGCCGATATGCCTGTATTCATGGTCGTCAGCGGGGTGGTGGCGCTTCTCCTTTTCATTGCCATCTTCCTGTATAAGAACACACGCCGGCAGAAGACTGTAATCCTCGTGTCGTTATTCCTTATCGTGGCCTGTTGCGTGGCCGAGGTGTGCGTCTACATGGGGTGGGGAGGCATCGCACTCCCTCTTAAATGGCAGGGAAGCGCTTTCCTGCTCCTGGGAGCGTTACTTTTCGCTATAATGGCTTACTGCGGCATACGCAAGGACGAGAACCTGCTTCGCGCCGCCGACCGCCTCCGTTGAATCTCATTCCCGTTTTATGGCAAAAAAGGTTAATGGCGAGCCATTACCCGCAACCGATACCGCTGCGAGCGAGAAGCTCTGGAATTTCAACTACTGTATGGCAATGACCAGCAATTTCCTGCTGTTCTTTGCCTTTTATATACTTACGCCCCTCCTCCCGATATACCTTGACGCGCAGTTCGCCGCCGACAAACATATCATGGGGGTGGTGTTGTCGGGGTATGTCGTGGCGTGCCTGGTGGTACGTCCTTTCAGCGGTTTCATCGTCGACAGCTTCGACCGCCGCAAGGTGCTTCTTTGCTGCTTCTTTTTCTTTTTCGTTTGTTTCCTCGGTTATGTGGGGGCGGGAACTCTGCTGCTTTTCGCCATCATACGTACGGTGCACGGACTCCCTTTCGGCGCCGTGACAGTGGCCAATTCCACAGTGGCGATAGACTCGCTCCCGTCGCGCCACCGCAACGTCGGTATCGGCTATTATGGACTGAGCAACAATCTCGCCATGGCCTTCGCTCCCTCGGCAGGGATATGGATATATTCGGCCACCGGTAATTTCGAGCTTCTTTTCTGGCTCGCTTTCGTTCTGGCCATGACCGGATTCGCATGCGTGTACTTCATAAGACTCCCGAAACGTGCCGCAGTGCGCGACAAACAGCCGCTGTCGCTCGACCGCTTTTTCCTTACGCGTGCGTGGATGATGGCGCTGAACATCACTTTTTTCGCTGTCTGCTGGGGGATAATGAGCAATTATGTGGCCATTTACGGCAAGGAGCGACTGGGGATAACCGACGGCACGGGGTTGTTTTTCATGATACTGTCTTTCGGCCTGTTTGCCTCGAGACTCTACGGCTCCCGCTCCCTGAAGAGAGGACGCCTTACTCAGAACGCCATCACCGGCACATTGCTGTCGCTCTGCGGCTACACTCTCTTCGCGGCTGTGGCGGCTCCATGGGCATACTATCTTTCGGCCCTCCTTATCGGGCTCGGTAACGGCCACATGTATCCGGCTTTCCTCAATATGTTCATCTCCGTGGCGCGCAACGACCAGCGCGGCACTGCCAATTCGTCGATTCTTACCTCATGGGATGTCGGGATGGGTCTCGGTATCCTGCTCGGTGGTCTCCTGGTGGATTTCTGCTCCTACGGGTGGGCATTCTGGACGGCCGCCCTGCTGCAGTGTGGCGGAACCCTCATGATGATACTGTGCACCCGCCGTTTCTTCCTCGCGCGACGTCTTAACAAGGAGACATTCTAACAGTCTGATTCATACCTCAGGCGGTTCTGACACGTCACGGAATATGCCCCGGGGTGAACCACATGACGTACAAACGTGTTTTTAAACAGTAAATATTTGACACAAAAAAAATCCATAATTGGTAATTTATTCATATATTTGCCACCGGTTAACATTTAGTGCCTAAAAAGACACCTTAATCTTTTATCTTTTTTGAGATATGGATATTAATAATATCATGAGCACCCTGGAAGCCAAGCATCCGGGTGAGAAGGAATACCTCCAGGCTGTACGTGAGGTGCTCCTGTCGGTCGCTGACGTCTACAACCAGCATCCCGAGTTCGAGAAAAACAAAATTATCGAGCGCATGGTTGAGCCCGACCGTATCTTCACTTTCCGTGTGAACTGGATCGACGACCGTGGCGATGTGCAGACCAACCTCGGCTACCGCGTGCAGTTCAATAACGCTATCGGCCCGTACAAGGGCGGTATCCGCTTCCATGCTTCTGTAAACCTCTCCATCCTGAAGTTCCTCGGTTTCGAGCAGACCTTCAAGAACGCGCTCACCACTCTCCCGATGGGTGGCGCCAAGGGCGGTTCCGACTTCTCGCCCCGCGGTAAGAGCGACCGCGAGATCATGCGTTTCTGCCAGGCGTTCATTCTCGAGCTCTGGCGTAACCTCGGTCCCGATCAGGATGTTCCCGCCGGCGATATAGGCGTTGGCGGCCGCGAAGTGGGCTACATGTACGGTATGTACAAGAAACTCACCCGCGAATGTACCGGCACCTTCACCGGCAAGGGCTTCGACTTCGGCGGTTCGCGCCTGCGTCCCGAAGCTACCGGTTTCGGCGCACTTTATTTCGTTCAGAACATGCTCGCCGTAAAGGGTGAGGACCTCAAGGGCAAGACTGTTGCCATTTCAGGTTTCGGCAATGTGGCCTGGGGTGCCGCCACCAAGGCTACCGAACTCGGTGCCAAGGTTGTCACCATCTCCGGTCCCGACGGATATATATATGATCCCGAAGGTATCTCCGGCGAGAAGATCAAATATATGCTTGAACTCCGTGCCTCCGGCAATGACATCGTAGCTCCATACGCTGAGGAGTTCCCCGGCTCCACTTTCTTCCCCGGACGCAAACCCTGGGAACAGAAAGTAGACATCTGCCTCCCCTGCGCTACACAGAATGAGGTGTCAGGCGAAGATGCCAAACAGATCGTAGCCAACGGCGTGCAGCTCGTTGCCGAGGTATCCAACATGGGATGCACCCCCGAGGCCATCGACTGCTTCATCGAGAACAAGCTCAACTATGCTCCCGGCAAGGCTGTCAACGCCGGCGGTGTGGCATGTTCCGGTCTTGAAATGACACAGGATGCCGAGCACCTCCAGTGGACTGCCGAGGAGGTCGATGCCAAACTGCATCAGATCATGGCTTCCATCCATGAGCAGTGCGTGGCTTACGGCCAGCAGCCCGACGGCTATCTCAACTATATGAAGGGAGCCAATATCGCAGGCTTCATGAAGGTTGCCACAGCCATGATGGAACAGGGCGTCATCTGATACCGTAATATATTTACTGTCTACAATAACTGTGAGAGCGTGCCATATTCCGGCGCGCTCTCTTTTTATGCATACGGATTTTATACATACGGAGAGAATATTCTGACCCGCGTGTATCTCCCTTATGGCTACAATATTCGACAAAAATTCACAAATCGTAACTTTTACATAGAAAAAGTGAACGAGAAATTTGGATAATAATGCGGTGAGAGCGTATCTTTGTGGCGGTATATGTGGTCGTTTTGTGGAACTTTTGTTTATAAAACGCATAGACTTCAATCTTTTTGGTGAACAGCGTGATTTTGCGGTTTTATATTTTGAAAACCGGTCGGAATTGTCGTGATGTTTGTCGCGGAATGTAGTTCGATGGATTTTTGATTCCGAGAGTATATAGTGCATACCATGACTGTCGGTGAAAGAAAATTTTCAGCCTGATACCGGAAACACATGTGATTACAAGATTTTAACCTAAAATCCAGCAGTTATCTATGATGAGAAAATTTTTAACCGGAGCTGTCGCCGCAGTAATAGTGCTGTCGGCAGGTGGCGCCGCGGCGGTATCCGCTGATCTTGTCGCGGGGCAAAAGCGGATCGGTAATATCGGCAGGGTACATGCCATGACCCGTGCCGGAGAGCCGCATGCCACAGCAGCCTCGCTGAGACAGAAAGCGGTTACGGCCAATGCACGTTATTCCACGGTGAACGCATCGCTGCAGTTCACCACCGATTCGCGCCGTACGCGCAGGATGATGTATTCCGTCAATCCGACCTCGGGAGTCATCTCTCTTGTGAGTGTCAACGCAGGGGAAATCCATGCATCGGGTGGCGCCGTGATGATCGACGGAAAGTATTATTGTATGACCCGGCTGAAAGTGCTGCGCGACATACGTACGCGTTTCTATGTGTATGACGCCGATACGTGGGAGCGTGAACGGTTCGAGGATAATCTGCCGCAGACTCTTAACGCTACCGATGTGGCTTACGACCCCACCACAGGCAGAGTGTTCGGCTGCTTTTACGACAGTGCCGGGGAATGGAGCATAGGCACTATCGACTATGCGACACTCACCCGTACCTCGCTTGCATCCTCGCCATGCATGAACGCAATGGCGGCCGATGACCGCGGCAACCTTTATGCGATAGATCTCGACGGTATGCTTTATTCGGTGGACAAACTTTCCGGACAGCTTGCATCCATCGGAGATACCGGTATACATGCCGAATGGAGCGAACCCGACTGGCAGGGAACCGCTACTTACGATCCTCTCTCCGGAAAAATCATATATGCCGCATGCTGCACCGGGGAAAGCGAGCCTGAAGCCGGGGCTGCCGGTGCTGCGATGTGGGCCGTGGATCCCGCCGACGCTTCGGTGGAACGGATCATGAGTTTCTCTACCTATGATATGTTCGACGGCATGTATATCCCGCTTCCCGAACTCGCCGACGACGTGCCGCAAGCACCTGAGAATCTCCAGGCCTCATTCCCCGGCGGTGCGCTTTCCGGCACGGTGTCATTCACTATGCCTTCCCGCCTTGTTGGAGGCGGCGCGCCTGCGGGAAATATGAGCTATACCCTCCGGGCCAACGGCGAGACCGTGGCCGAAGGGGAGGCTGCCCCCGGCGCTGCTGTATCGTGTGATGTCACGCTGGAGCGCGGCAGTTACTGCTTCTCGGCGACGGCGTCCAACTCGGGAGGCGTTTCCCGCGCGGCCACGAAAGTCGTGTTTGTCGGCACTGACAATCCTGCCATGCCACAGGTTACGGCCACCTACGACTATACCACATCGACCATGAGCCTTTCGTGGCCCGCGGTAAAGACTACCGAGTTCGGTACTCCGCTCGCTGACGGCGAGGTCTCCTACCGCATAGTGCGTTATCCCGGAGCGGTCGAAGTGGCGCCGGCGCTCGCTGCCACTTCGTTCTCCGAAGTACTGAACTCTGTAGAGCCGGAAGGTATCACATATCAGGTCGAAGCGGTAGCCGCAGGTCTTGCCTCGGGTGCCGCGATGACCTCGCCGATATATATCGGTGCTTTCACTCCGCTTTATGAGGAGGATTTCACTGACAGCGACGGATTCCGCTATTATACAGTGGCTGATGCCGATGCCGACGGCCTCACCTGGCGTGTGAGCACCGTGGATCGTGCCGCATATATGGGGTGGAACAATAATGCCGCTGACGGCGAGACGAAAGACGACTGGCTCTTCTCTCCCGGAATACGTATGGAGCCGGGCAAGGTCTATCACCTCTCTTTCGGAGAACGGAAACTTTACGATCCCGAGACACTCACAGTAATGATGGGGCGTAATCCGCGCATCGCGGCGATGGAGCGTACACTCCTGGCTGCCCATCAGGTTACTGAGGAACGTGCGGTCGAGCGTACGGTGGAGATCACCGTGGATGCTGCCGGCATCTACTTCATCGGCTTCCATGCCACCTCGCCGCGCAACTCCGGCGCGTTGTATGTAAGCGGTTTAAGCGTGAGCGAGGGGATCGTGGCCGATGCCCCGAAATGCGTTACCGGTCTTACGGCCACACCCGCGGCGGACCGCTCGCACAGTGTCCGTCTGGATTTCACGGCGCCGTCCGAAAATATGGCGGGTTCGCCGCTTTCATCCCTGAGCGGTATTGATATTTACCGCGACGGCGAGAAAATAGGGGAGGCGACAGCTGCTCCAGGCGCTTCCGGTTATTACATCGACAACGGCGCGCATCAGGGGATGAACTCCTATACCGTCAGGCCATGCAACGCAGCCGGAGTAGGTTCGCCCGCCGAGGTGTCGGTTTTTGTAGGCTGGGACGAACCCAACCGTGTGGAACGTGTGCGTGCCCGCGAAACCGATACCGACGGTCTCGTCACCGTCACCTGGCAGGCGCCCGAACTCGACAACAACAATTCTCCGCTGACCGATGAGGCGCTTCGCTACGATGTGTTCATGACCTCGCGTTCGGCCGCCGGTACCGAGACGCGGCAGGTAGGCACGGATGTCCGGGGCACTTCGCATGAGGTGACCGTCTGCTCCCCGTCGGAACAGCGTTTCGCGGAGTTTTCAGTTGTGGCCAAAACTGAAGGGGGGCAGGCCCGCGAGGTTTTCACTCCCGAGTTCATTCCGGCGGGAAAGGCCGACGAAGCTCCCTTCGTCGAATCGTTCAAAGGCGCCCGTGAAGAGCATTTCTGGGGATACTATGACGATTATTCATTAGGGTGCACATGGTATGTGACCGACGACTATACTTTCGATCTCACCTCGCAGGACGCCGACAACGGCTTCCTTGTCATGGAGAGCGAGTCGGCCGGTTCGCAGGCCGAAATCTATTCGTCGAAGATCTCGCTTGAGGGACTCGAGGCCCCGGTTCTATCGTTCTACTCCTATAATCTCAAGGGGTCAGGCGAAAATCTCAATAACAACACGATAGAGATAAGTGTCTACGACGGTGCGGAGAAGAAATCCGTAAAGACTGTCACAATGGCGGATTATAACGAGGATGGCTGGCAGCGCATATCGGTATCGCTTGCCGACTATGCCGGCAAGGATGTGCAGCTGCTCCTCAAAGGCACTATCGTGAATTTCCTCACGATAGCGATAGACAATATCCGTGTTGACGACTCTTTCGAGCGCAATCTCACCGCCTCCTCGATGGAGACACCTTTCAAGACGATGGTGGATAAACCGTTCACCGCGGTTGCAAAGGTTGAGAATACCGGCCGTGTGTCGATGGAGCCATATACCCTTGACTTCTATCGCGGGGAAACAAAGCTGGAGACACGTGCCGGCAAGGCTCTCGAGCCGGGCCGTACCGAGACTTTTGAATTCGAGTGTGTCCACGACATAACTTCCGAGCCGACAGTGGAATACTGGTTCGTCATCTCGTGCCCCGGAGATATGAACGAGGCCGACAACACCTCGCGTCGTTCGCAGGTGCGCGTATGCCTCCCCGAATATCCCGTAGTCACCACTCTCGCCGCCGCCCATAACTCGGGCAAGCCTGTACTGGTATGGGAGGCCCCCGACCTTACCTCCACGGAACCTTTCGAGATTATCGAGGACTTCGAAAGTTATCCTGCCTTTACATCCGCCGACCTTTGGGAATGGGTTTTATATGATGGCGACAAGGGGCTGATCGGCGGTATCGAAGACGCCAACGAAGGGGAGATAGAACTTCCCGGCATACCTTCGGGCTCGCCCCAGTCGTGGTTCACTTTCGACGGTGAATATGAGAAACTCAATTTCACCTACCGTGCGCACTCCGGACGCCAGCACCTCGCCACGATGTACTGTTATACGGTCGACGACAAAGGTATGGGTTCCGAGGCTCAGAACGACGACTGGCTTATCTCGCCTGTTCTCGCTCAGGGCAGCGACAGCTTCACCTTCTTTGCGCGCGGTTACAGCTACATGGCTCCGGATGCCCTGGAGGTATTGTACACCACCGACGCCACTTCCGATCCGATAATGGCAAGATACCGGTCTCTCGGCAAAATTGACCCGATGCCCACTACCTGGGATGAATATTTCGTGGAACTCCCCGAGGGAGCCGCACGTTTCGCGCTCCGTTCGATAGGTAATTTCGGTTTCATGCTTTTTGTCGACGATATAACATTTACACCCGCATGTGGCGCGTCTATGCTCACTGTGGAGGGTTATAATGTTTACCGCGACGGTGTCAGAATCAACGAAACTCCTGTAGAAGAGCCACGCTTTACCGACAGCGAGGCTTCCGACGGCGCCCATACCTACGGGGTGACGGCTGTGTATAACCGCGGTGAATCGCGGCTTTCCAACCTTGTCTCCACCACTTCGGCTCTCGGTATGCTTGAAAGCGACGGTATAGATATCACTTCCCGCGACGGTAATATCGTGATTACAGGTGCAACCGGTAAGGATGTGACTGTATATACCACCGATGGACGCATCCTCTTCGGTACTTCCGAGGCCGCACAGACTGTCAGAATACCGGCAGCCCCCGGCATCTATCTTGTCAAGGCAGGCGACGTTACCGCAAAAGTGCTGGTGAAATAGTCCCTCATAATATCTCCATAACACAAAAGGCTCCGGCAACACTGTGCTGCCGGAGCCTTTTGTATTATGGAGACGGGGAGTTTATTTGTCGTCGGCGGAGGAGAGGTCAACCGCGTAGTAGACTTTTCGGCCGGTGGGGTAGATGCCCGTGATGAACATCACCTTGTCGGAGTCGCCGCTCTTCATGATGGCGTCGTAGATTTCCTCTACATCATCGGGGGTGCGTACGCGCGCATTGTTTATATCGATGATCACGAAACCGTTCTTTATCCCGGCATCGCGGAATTTTCCGGCGGTGAGTCCGGTCACCTCGACACCCGACGAGAGCTGCATCTCACGCTTCTTCTCGGCGGAAAGCTCCTTGAGGGCGCAGCCGAGAGCCGAGAAGTCGGAGGCTTTGGTTACGGCGGTCGTACCCTGGGCGTTGCGGAAAGTCACGGAGGTGGTATGCTTCTTGTTGTCGCGGATATATTCCACGGAGATCTTGTCGCCCGGGGAGTATTTGCTTATTTCGCCTTGGAGCTGCGCGGTGTTGTGTACGGCCACGCCGTTGATGCCGGTTATTACATCGCCTTCCTTGATGCCGGCCTCCATCGCTGCCGAGCGGTCGGAGACTTCAGCCACGTAAATGCCGTCATTCACTGCGGTCACACCCTTTTCC
>URZG01000041.1 GCA_900552325.1 uncultured Porphyromonadaceae bacterium
TTGAAGAGCAAGCTTTATCTTTGCTTGCTTCTTGGATGATTTTCTTAACTGCATAGTTTGTTGATATAAAGAATTTTGAGTAATTTTGTATGTGATATAAAAACCGAATGATGATGACATTAGAGGATATAATTAAGGAAGGTAGGGAAATTCGACAAACAATTTCCTTTGTCCCTGCGCATGGCTATATTAGGACTTTTAGTGAATATTCTATTTCAGATAGGCCTAAATATGAAAAATGGAAGAATTTAGTTATTCGTTTTCTTTCAGCTTCATTTCCGGGAGATAGATGCGTAAGTGATTTTGAGGAGAAGGCTGCTCTTTTCCCAAAAAAACATTTTTCTCCATCTGTCTTTGATGATATGTTGGGGCTGTTAGAATCGTGCAATGCTATACCTCAATTGCCAACTATAAAAAATTCCCCATCTGTGGACAAATCTGTTCATGTGAGTGTCACGCAAAGTCAAACACAATCTCAAGAGCAAAAACAAATACTTGAGGTTTTCTTAGAAGCAATTGAAGATGAAATAAAAGGCAAACAACTAAAGGAGTTGAAAGCTATTGCACAAGAAGAGCCAAATCCGGAAAAAGCCAAAACCAAGGTTTTGGACAAAATCAAAAGTTGGGGAGGTGATGTACTTGCTAATGTAGTAGCCAATATAGTCACTAATCCTAATATTTGGAATGGGTTGATATAAAAATAAAAAGGTCAGACAGTCCATTGCTGGATTATCTGACCCTTATTGTTGAAAGCTGAGAGGAGGCTTATAGAATTGCCACAACAGGAGCCCCTCCCTCTCCACGCTGATGAAGCATGAAGAACATATCTCCATCTTCAGGAGATACCACCTTTGAGATGACAGGGTCTGTGAGTTGACCTTTGTTGAATTTCTCACTCACTGCTCCTGTCTCAAAGCCATAGACAAAGAAGCACTTGCCTGTCTGAGGATTCTGTTTCACCTCAATCTTCTCAACTCCTTGTTGAGCCTTGAACTCTGCTACTGACAGAGTTTCAATGAACTTAAGTTTTTCCATACTTTGATGATTTATTGTTGGTATTTGTTGATGAGCCATTACAATAGGTGACCCATTGCAACAGCACAGAGGGGAGTAACCCCATCTGCAAAGTATGGAGGGGGTGATGTTGTGATTAGGAATAGCTCATAGAAATGCAGAAAGAGCCAAAAATTTTTCAAAAAATTGCAGAAAAAGCATGCTTCACCCTATAGAAACAACAGACTCCAAGTCGCTTATAGTAAGTTTCCTGAAGTCTGATGGCTTATATATTCAGTAAATTCAGCTATACATTATTATTTCATTAAGGAGTATGCTATATCTCAAGAGCTGGAATATATGTAGCAATTATATATTCTCACTTGGGGAATCTCAACAGAGTCAGTAGATTTGCGTCAATGGGCAATGAGGCTCTAAGTTGATGAAATCCTCTTGGATTCATGTTTCTAACCTTATCTCCACGACCACTTCTTTTCCAATCAAAGAAGGAGTTGTATAAATCACTGACTACTGCCTTATCAACAGACAACTCGTAATTGTAAATAGACATAAAGACCTCCCTTGTAGTTTTAATTCTATCCCTGAGATTTACTCCTATTGAGCCTTCTTCTGTCTTGACATTAATACCAAAACTAACTATTAAGCTCGCCTTAAATGGGTGTACCATAGGGAGTGCATAGAATACTGCTGCATTTATAAAGTTACGAAGTTTTCTCTCATTATCAATCACATCTTCCAATTTGTCGAGTAGTTCAGTAGTTGGTATGTAAGGATACAGCAACACAAAGGTGTCTAAAGCTGTTTGTTGAAGCCTCTTATCAGTGTTTCTCCTTATCTCCTTTAGATGATATTCATTACATCCTTGTTCTTCCCATTCCTTGAGTTGCACACGCAATTGTTGGAAAGAGTCATAAAACTTTTCCTTGTTGAGTAGTTTTATTTGTTGAATTTCAGAGGTATCGTGCTCTTGTTTACTCAACAAAGCATCTGGCAATTCAGTGATGTTATGCCCCTCAGCTCTCAGTCTATCTATAAATTCTTCTTTTGAAGAATAAATAGAGTGATTTAGATTCCATGCCTCAGTTATAGAATCAATATTAAAATACGCTGGAACAAATCTGTCTGTCTCACTCTCTTGTCGTACAATTGTCAAGGGATAATTTGCACTAGTTGCTTTAACCTTGGAGACAAAGTCTGTATATGAGAACACAAAATCCTTTAATGGTTTCAACTGAGGGTCTTCGTCTGTAGCAGAGACAATATCATTCAATAATGCAGCATATTTGTTGGCTCTGTTTATTAAAGACAGCCTATAGTCATTCACCTCCTTAATTTCAGATTTAGGACTTATTTCTGGTATGTCATAGATGATGGTTTCAGAAAAAGTGCCTTTCCTGCATCTTCCAGCTATTTGTGTCATCCTATTTAAAGATAGATAGGTGAAAGGTTGAAGCTTTGAAGTAACAGTAATCAAATGGCACTTATCCATTATATCAATGCCTGCAAAATAGGCACAAGTCATAAAGGTTACTCTCTTTATTAGATGTCCATTTGAATCTATTGATTTGTGGGCATCCTCAATATATAGCTGGGCTTTCTCTATACTTCTTTCACTACAGAGTATTCCACAGTCTGAGGATGGGATTGATAGATGTTTTATGATATTGGCTATGCCATCCAACGAGTTGTAGGCAACTAGAATCTTATTATCATCGGTTTCAAGGAGTAAATTAATCTCATTCCAAGCTAAATCATCCACATATGTAGTAAACAACGTTGATATAGTCCTCTGAGGATTTACTTCCCACTCGATTCTTACTCGTGCTTCATTCTCTAGTTTAGGATTTGAGAATTCACTCATTGTGGCTGTTATAACAGCGCGATTATAGAATTTGAATCTAAAGTAATAGTCCATAACAGTCTCTAGCCGTGGTCTGTATGCACTATCTACCTGCATCGTATCTACTTCATCCACCATCAGGAAGTAATCTCTATATACTTCTTCATCAAGAATCTTAAGAAAGCCCAACAACATAGGCAGACTATCTGCAACTACTACAAACTTTCTTACAGACTCTCCTCTATAAGCAATATATTCCCTAACATGATCAATGGTAATATCTTTAGCAATGTCACCTATGCTACTCCCTATATACATACAGTAGTTTTCACCACGTGCATTGTTGGTGCTTTTATATTTATTATAGGCTAGTGCTTTAGTTGGAACCACAATGATAGAGCTTCTTAATTCAGTATTGATTTCAAGAGTAGTTGCACCTATTCCAGTAATACTCTTGTCTATAATACCATATGGAACACTATCCAATACTTGTCCCATCTTATACCCTTGCTTAAAGACAATAGTCCAATTACCAATATCATATCCATCTATATTGGTTAATCTTTGATTAAGCTTAATGCTTACTTGTAACCCTTGGTCCTTGATGGATGCTCCATTTATTTCGGGTATGATAAGGTCATTCTCCAAGTCTATTTCAACATCATTGCCATGAAGAATCCTATAGCCATCTATTTCTTTTCTATCTCTCCAGGAAGGTTCCATTTGCTTGTTGACTTTTTGCGCAGGTAAAATTTGATTATATTAAGAAAATTCCAATTTTACCTGCGCAAAGGTAGTCATTTCAGATGAGAAAATGCCTCGTCTATCTGAGAATTCTCAAAGCTATCAAGGTAAATCTGAGTGATTTTCTCTGAACTATGCCCTAAAGACTCTGATATAATGGATGTAGAAACTCCAGCTCTCTTCAGGACTGTGGCAAAAGAGTGACGGGCTACATATGTTGTTAGTTTGATTGGCAGACCTAACTCTTGACCAATCAACTTCAGGGCTTTGTTTACCTTGGTAATGACCTTATGGAGCCTATTTAACTTCATTTGCTCTGTCTTATGAGCAAATGATAGAATTGGGAAGACATATCCAGTCATCCCAGTATTGTATCTTGATATGATTTCCATAGCTTCAGGATTCATAGGGAGGTTGATTAGCTTAGATGTCTTTTTTCTATAGTACACCAATCTTCCATCTATTATATTAGCCCCCTGAAGATAAGCCATATCTACAAAGTTTATCCCTCCCATATAGTAAGAGAAAGAAAACAATGCAATAGCAAGGCTGGTGTAGAAATCCCTACCATTCACATTATAGTTTAGTACTCTTTTGATGTCGTCCTTTACAATGGCTCTTTTTATAGTTTCCTTGTGTAGCTTTGACACCTTATAGCTGTCAAATGGATAGAGTTCTTTCTTCACAGCTCCTTTTTCAATAGCTTTGTTGTAAATCATCCGGAGGTTCCTGAATCTTATCCCAATGGTATTCTCAGATTTATTTGACTTTCTGAGCCATCCCTCATATCTTCTGAGCCAGTTGACATCTATCTCACTGAAAGGAATGTCAAGGGTGCCATTGAATTTAAGCAGAGAGTTGTATGTCTGTCTGATTGATAACATATAGCCCGTTCTCTTGCAGCCTTGCAGGAATTTTAGATGCTCCAAAAATATTTCAGCTATACTAAGAGAGCTGCTTTTAGTATCTATCTTCTGAAGTAATGACGTGGCAGTGAAATCTCTTTCTTCTGCTTTCAACTCTACTATGGTAGCCTTGATTTCACTGATTCTGTTGGCTATGAGCTTTTCTATATACTCCCTATTGGGGCAGTCTGCTTTAGGCTGATTCTTCTTGAAGTCCCAATGCTCGGGCTTGGTAGAAACACCGAGGCTTACGTATCTTACTTTCCTGTCTTTGGTCACCCTTATCTTAAGGGGTAACTCTCCGTTTCTTAATGGCTTGTATTTATAGCAAACCACTTCTACTGTTGTCATGTCGGGTAAAACATTGTAGAAAACAAAGTGTGTTTCCGCTACGTTTTTACACCACTACAGAAAGAAAAAGAGAGCTAAGTTTTTGACTTAACTCTCTAATTTTCAGGCTTTTAACCAGTGGTGCCACCAGGAATCGAACCGGGGACACAAGGATTTTCAGTCCTTTGCTCTACCAACTGAGCTATGGCACCTTGCATGTGGAGGATAAGAGGGTTATCCGTTTTTGCGTTGCAAAGTTAGTGATTGTTTTTGAATTGACAAAATTTTCGGGTGTTATTTTATGCCGCTTTTGAGAGAGAATTTTATTTGATTGGTGTAGTAGGTTGTGTGTCAGCTGGTTGTGTTTTGGGTAAATTGGCGGTTGACCGGATGGTTGTGATGGTGGCTCAGGGGCGGTGGCGGTCGATGTGGGCGGAGGTGTAGTTGACAAGTGAGCTGACTATGCGGGTGGTGTCGTAGAAGATGGCGGTGAGGAGGTAGATCACGGCCAGGCGTTGCGCGGTGAGGAGGGCGAGGAGCGCGAACAGACCGACGGACTTCGGGGTGATGGCGGCGAACTGGTAGTGCGTAAGGTCGGTGGCGAAGAGGTGGGGATAGAGTATGTTGAGGCACAGTAGCGCAAGCGCCCACACGGAAAGTAAAACGCTTTTGCCTGTTATGGCGTTGAACTGGGCCATGTAGATGTGGGTCTGACGTCGGGCATTTTTCGTGCGGGAATCGGGATATTCGATTTCATCAACGGAGAGCTCAACGTTGCGGCACGTGTCTCCTTCGCTGATTTCCAGACGGTAGTCGCGTTCGGCGGAGTCGGGCGCCGGCGCGTATTTGTCGAGGGCGAATACGAGTGCGGCGATGAAGAGGCCGATGAATACGGAGAGTATCGTGGCGGCCATCTGGAGGAAGTCCATGCCGAATCCGGCGGGGAGAGACGCTGCTCCGACCACCGCAACCGTGAGGCCCAGTATGTAGCGGGCGTTTCTGGCCGCGAAGCCTTTACGGTTGTCGTTGATGTCGTGCGTCTCGCTCCGTCGCGCCCGTTTGAAGAGGTCTTTGACGAAGGATTGTTTTTTGTCTTCGGATTCTTTCATTGCGGCGTCAGTCCTGTTTCGGGAATAGATCGGGGCGTAGTTCAGGGAGGATACTGTTGGCGAATGTTTCGCGGCAGTACTTGTCGAGCTCGCCGAAATCGGGAGTCTGGTCGTCGTTGTATTTCTTTATGCGTCCTTCGAGGTAGACCACGGGGATGATGTCGTCCATGCTTTCCCGGTTGATGGTGAAGGTACGATCCGATTGATTGACACTATTGTTTACGCGGGCGATTTTTGAGCGGAAAGATCCTAACGGGGCGGTCCCGGCGGGGCGCCTGAAGCCGAATTTATCCATGATTTTGGAGACAATCCCATCGTCAGGACGATAATCTTTGCCGCGCGGCCTGATTTTCACCTCCACGTCGAATGTCTGATCCTGCGCGTGCATCCCTTCGGCGGTGAAGATTCGATCTATTACCGTGTCACGGAAAACCAGTTCTTTGAGAAACGATTCGTTTTTGAACTCCTCGCGTACGGCACGCGGGCAGAACGGGTGGAGTTTCGGGCTGATATAGCCGTTGCCTTTGAAGAGCCGGCGCACGAAAGTTTTCATCACATCGGTAACCGTCTCCTCGCGGCTGTTGGAGTGTATCGCCAGGAAGCCCTCGTTGTGGTCGAGCGGCAGGTAGAGCAGAAAATAGTAGTAACGCAGAATCGTCTTGTCCTTGCCGAAGGCCTTGGCGTCGGTGGCGGTTACGTCGGAATCGCTCATCAGGCCGTGACGCCCGAACCGTCCGCCGTTTATTACGCCGTAGATGAGGTGGTTCGCCGGGTCGACCGTCGGCATGTATGCCGCGTAGATATTTGCCGCCGACGAGATCAGTTTGAGCTGTTTCTTGATTGAATCGTCCTGAGCGTTTTTCGTCACGAGGGAGTTCCTCACATGATCGAGGTACTTGTGCATGATCTGAATGTCGGAGTTGATCCGACGTTGATACAGCACTTCCCGGGCGAAATCGCGGAAAGTTTTGAACCGCACGTCGTTGTGGTTCAGTTGGAATCGGAAGAATTCAAGTTTGGGTCGCAGTGCCATAAATAATATTTCAGTTGGTAGGTTTGTCTGTAGAAATGCTGTCGCAAATGTACAAAAAAAGTTTTACAGCCGGAAGTCTGATTGTTGCCTATGACCGGTTATAGATTGGGATGCAAAGCGGTCCCCATTATCCGGAATCGTTTATCGTCCGCGGTCATTCGTCACGGTGCTTTTCCAGTTTTACAGGCTTTTTATTTCCCCAGGCGTTTTTGGGAAGATACAGTTTTGCGAGGGAATTGATCTGAATATTTATAATATCTGAATTGCCGGTGCTATCTGAGGATGTTGTCCTCGGGTTATTGCCTGAAACCAGAGCTATATTTGCTTTGGCGATGCTCCATGTGCCGCTGTCGCATATCTCCTGCACAACAGCTCTTTTACGGAGGTCCCGCCTGGAGAACCGATATGTGGAATCGGCGCAAAGTTTCAATTCATAGATTTGTTTGCCGCGTTTCCCGGCATAATCTCCAACAAGTATTTCAGCTCGATAGTATGGCTTATCCGTCATTATCCACACCCAGCCCCCTCGCGGAGAACCGCACACGATACCGGGGATTCTCAATATCTTAATGATGTCAATGTTTTTGATGCCATAATCTTTCAAATCGGGGAATTCCCTATTTATGATAGGTTGGAGATAGTCATACCCGCGCAATAGGTCCCCGGTGGAAACTATTTCCGAATTTTCATAAAATATGCCGTTAATTATTGTACGGAGATGTTGGCGGTATGAGGTATAGATTTTTACTACTCCATTGCAATCTGCAAAACCTAAATCAGAAGCCTTTACGGAGTCTATCACCGTAATGCTGTCAATTTCTGCCGGATATATAATTTCCAACGCTTTGGCTGCCAAAACTGCCGCTGAGTCGCTTTTCATCTGGTCGAGAGTATAGCCGAAAACTGAGTCATTCAACGCAACGCCATCAACAATCCAGAGGGTTTTTGCCGGCCGCTCCCCGGTAAACGCTCGGGCAGTAAGGCATAGGGTAAAAATAAGGAATATCAATCCGATACCAAATCTACTGTGTTTCATGGGTTATTTCTTTTTGCGGTTGAACTTGATGGCTTGTCCCGGCGATGCGGGGGATAATAGAAAATCACAGTTGGCCTTGCTCCACGGCGATGACCACGCGCTCGATGATGGCGTCGTTCTCGTCCTTGTCGGGGCGGTAGTCCCCTTTGAGGTTCACACCGAAGAGTTTGCCGAATCCTTGCCAGAAAGAGGCGCGGAAAGAGCCGAGGAAGGCCTTCAGTATGTCGTAGCCGCTTTGGTCGGTCTGGCGCCGGATGAGTTTGACCAGCATCTTTGCCTGCGATTTCGTGAATTTCTTGAGCACTGGCTTATACTGTTTGAATACCGCACCCTCCATCTCCTTGAGATACCGCTCGCGCTCGGCCTGGGTAGGGAAAGTCTCGATGTATTCGTATGTCTCGAGAAGTGTGGACGTTATCAGGCGGGCGTAGGGGAGGGCTTTCTTCACGTCGCGCACCGTGCGCCAGTAGAATTCCTCCTGCTTCTTATTCTTAAATTTCAGGGGAGGGTAGACCGTTATTTCGTTGAATACGAGCACAAGCACCGTGTCGCCCTCTTCGGTGAGGGTGTGATATTTGCCGCGGTACACCTTCCGCATTGGCGAGAGGTTCTCGCCGATCTGCTCGAGTTCCGGCGGTTCGGCTGCCGTGCATGGCGCGGTGGCGGCAGCTGCAACGGCAAGTATGAGGATGAATGATATTCTGATAATATATTTCATGTCGGAGAGGTTGAGTCAGAGGGTAGGTGATGCGCCTTGGGTGACCGTGCGGATTATCCCCTGCAGCGGATACCACAGGTAGCCTGTCACGCGAGAACAGCCCATGTCGGTGAGGAGCTGCATATAGCGGCGTACCTGGCGCATGTAGCTTTTCTTTTCGGCGCCGAATTTATAGTCGATCACGCAGACTTCCCCTGAGGGGAGCCACACAATGCGGTCGGGGCGCCGCACACCGTCGGCGGTGGTCGACGGGCGCTCTGTGATGACACGTGTGTAACCCTCGAACCAGGGGCGCACCCGGCCATCGGCCAGCGCTTTCTCCATCAGCTGCAGCTGCTGGCGCTCCTCCTCGGCGGTGAGGCGCGCGCGGTATGCCGCGCGGTGCATCGCTTTCGGGAGATCGGCGATATGTGCCACATGGCTGAGTACATCGTGCAGGAACAGTCCGTACATCCGTTCGTCGGCTATGGAGTAGCGCTGTATTTCGTCGAGGTTGTCGGAAATGGCTATCTCCTTGCGGCTGAACACCCGGTAGTCGGCCAGGACACCCTGCGGCAACGGAAGTTCGGGCAGATCGTCCCACGGCCCGGCTTCCCGCGTATCCGCGGAGGCAGGGACGGTAGGTTCGCCCATCGAGAAACGCAACAGTTCTCCTCCCGGTTCCTTCCGCACGTCCACGCCCGGAGCCAGCGCCCGGAGCCAGGGGCGCATCTCGGGTGTCACGTTCGCCGGGTCGGCAAGCCACTCGTCGGTCACCAGCGTCAGGGCGTCGGCGAGCACGGTGCCGAGCGACACCCCGCGTTCGTCCTCTTTCACCGTGGCGTAGACCGACAGCTCGCGCACCGGGCGCGTGAACGCCACGTATGCCACATTGAGCGCGTCCAGGCGCTGCTCCTCGCAATAGCGGTCGTAGGCCGGCGCGAACGGCGGGTAAGCCGAGAGAGTGGAGAGGTTCTCCAGCGGGAGCATCGGCGGAATCAATTCCGGATCGATATCGGGAAATGCCGCCGGAGTCACCTCGTACCATGAAGTGCCCGTGTTGGCGGTGCGCACCAGTGTGCGTGAGAAGAACGGCAGGTGCACACAGTTGTATTCCAGACCTTTGGACTGGTGTATCGTTGTGACGGTTATGGCGTCGAGACCGTCGGGGGCGGCCAGTTTCTCCGTGCGTCCCTTGCGGTTGAACCACCGCAGGAATGAAGCCATATCCGACGAGCCGTTTTCGGTGAAATCCATCACCTGATCCTGAAAGGCGGTTATGAACGCGATGTCGGCGGCAGCCTGCTCGGGGGGAACGGTCTGCTGCACGATACTCTCCACAAGTTCGTAAAGACTCGGGCAGCTCTGGTCGGCAAGCGCGGCCAGGCGCTCGTCGATCTGCCGCTGGAGGTCATCGTAGCCATCCTCCCTCATCCCCTTGATGGCGCGGGCGAGGGCTTCCGACGGCGTGAGGCGTTCCAGTGTCACTGTGCCGTCGGGGTTCTTCCGTTCCGCTTTCTGGAAGAGGCAAAGCTGGAAGCGGTGTATCAGACGCCGGCGCATGAATTCCGGATTGGGCACCATGCGGGTCTCGCCGCAGGAGGCGAAGTGCCGCAGGTCGGTGATCATCTCCGGAGTGGAGAGGAGGTGCAGCATGTTCACGATCATCATCACTGTGGTATTGGCTCCGATCTCCAGGGCGTCGCTCGACATTATTCTTATCGGTCCGAACTCCCAGTCCTCTTCAGTCATCCTCTGCAGCAGGTGGTCGATCACTTTCTGACCGGAGCCGTGGTCGCGGACCAGCACGGCGATATCCGCCGGGCGGTAGCCGCGCCGCAACTGGCTCTCGATGGCTGCCGTCAGTTCGGCGAGGGTGCGCACGTCGTCATCGCCCCCCTCCTCCGCGTTATCCTCTTCCGCATCCGCCCCTTTGCGGTGGAGAAGTATCTCCACATATCCCCCCAGCGATTCGAGATTTTTCGGGGCCACCTGCTGTACAAGGCCGCGGTAGGCGCGCTCCACGGCGCCCCCCTGCGAGAGGGAGTCGACGATCCGCGACATGGCGCGGAACAATGAGTTGTTGAACAGCACAATCTCGCGCGCCGAGCGCCAGTTGGTGTTCTGGTCGATGGAGACGCCGCGCACCTCTACCGCGTCGCTGCCGAAGCGGTTCGCCATCTCCTCCTCCACGCGGTGCCCCAGCAGTTCCGGGTCGGCGTTTCGGAAGCGGTAGATACTCTGTTTCTCGTCGCCGATGATAAGGTCGCTCTCGTCGCGCGAGAGGCTTTCGCGCACCAGCGGTGCGAAGTTCTGCCACTGCATCTTCGACGTATCCTGGAATTCGTCGATAAGGAAGTGGCTGATCTGTGCACCGGTGCGCTCATAGATGAACGGTGCGTCGGCCTCGTCGATAAGTTCGGCCAGCAGCTCGTTGGTGTCGCCCAGGAGGAACGATTCGTTGTCGCGGCAGTAATTCTCCAGTTCGGAGGCGGCGTAGCTGAACAGTACCATCGGATAGAATTTCGACTGCACGAAGCTGTAGAGCCGCACCTGCGGCATCTCCGCCATTGCCCCGAGCGCCTCTTCCAGCGTGCGGGCCACCACAGGGTCGGCTTTGCCCGGGTCCTTGGCCCACGCTCCTTTGTAGGGTGATTTCTCGCCGTTTACCACCGCCATTATGGCATCGGTGAATTTGTCGGGCTTCTCGCCGTCGGCCAGACGCGCCAGCACTTTGAGGAGATTGGCCTGCACGTTCTTCTCGGGCTGCAGCGAGAGGACGGCCCGGGCGCCCTCCTTCATCCGCCCGCGTGCGGCGTCGATCCGTGCCGTAAGCGCGTCGAAGAACCCCTGCAGCCGCTCCGGCTCCGAGAAATACTCCTCCATCTCGGCGCGGTGCTGCTTGTAGTCTTCGTTAATGAGGTTGTCGATGGTGTCGACCAGTTCGCGGTTGAGATTCGACGACTGCGACATCAGGTGCGCCGCCTTCCCCTGGCTCATCAGGTGCTTCATGTACTCACCCAGGGAGTGAAAAAGGAACCTGCGGCGCCGGGCGGCTTTGCGGTCGGCCGGTGCGGGAAGGTTCACCGAGTCGAGCATGGTGCGCACCGATTCCATCACCGGGTAGCGCTGGTCTATTTCGAGAGTGTAATTGTCGGGCAGGTCGAGATCGCGTGCGAACACTCGCACGATGTTCTGGAAGAACGAGTCGATGGTGCTGACGTTGAACCATGAGAAGTTGAACAGCAGGTCGGCCAGCGCCCTGAGCGAAGCCGCCGCCAGTTCTTTGGGGGAACATCCGAAATATTTCAGGAAGTAATCGGCGTGAGCGCTCAGGGGAGGGGTGGGGGAGTCCTGGTGCGCCAGCAGGTAA
>URZG01000042.1 GCA_900552325.1 uncultured Porphyromonadaceae bacterium
CATTACGTCGAGGCGGCTCATCAGCGGCAGCTCCACGGCGAAGCCGTGGCGTTTGTCGGCCAGAGATACCACCCGGGGATATTTGCGTGCCCATCCGGCGAGTATCTCTTTCTCTTCCGGTCCGCCACCGAACAGAAATATGCGGTGCATCGGGTCGGCGACAAGGTCTTTCACTACCTCCTCCATCAGTTCCGGAGGGTAGATTTTACCCTTGTGCTGCGCGAAAGGCGCTATCCCTATCCATTTTTCACCGGGGAGTTTGTCGGGGGTGATGCCGGCGAACGCCGAGGCCGGAGCTTTCTCCCCTTCGCCGCTATAAAATCCTTCAAACGAGCTTTCTACAGGCAGCCCTATGGAATGAAAAGCCTGACGGTAGCGGGCACGTGAGGAGATTAGCGGCAGAAGCACCTTATTGTGAGGACGCGTCAGTGCGCGCTTCCCTTTTCGCCCCTTGTTGATCACGCCCGTGGTGATGCCGTGCAGACGGCTGAAAAGCCGGAGTACACGTGTGCGGAGCACATCGTGGAGATCCACCAGGGCGTCGAAGCGGTATTGGCGGCGCAGTTCGCCGAACAGCCGGTACAGCCCCCCTATACCTTTGTAGTCATCGAGATTAACCCCTATGACCGTGAGGTTTTCCGGCGGATTGATGAAGATGGATGCCATCGCCGAGCGCGTAACGAAAGTGAAGCGCACGTCGGGGTAGCAGGCGCACACGCTGTAGAGCACCGGCACCGTCATCGCTACGTCGCCGAGGGCCGAAAAGCGCACTGCCAGCACGCTGCGCAGGCGCCGGGGATTATTCATCGCCGAGTCGGTCACGCCTTTTTGTAGAGAACGGGGTTAGTGTCGGCGTCGTTGTACATCTTCATCTGGCGGTAGACCTTCATGTATTTGCGGCCGGCGGCGATGTCGTCGAGCAGGGCATCGATGGCAGCCGTGAGATCGCGGCGCTGTTCGCGCAGTACCTCCAGTTTGGCGGCGCACTTGTTGAGGTGTGCGGCAGTGGCGTCGGTACGTTCAAGCTCGGCGTTCATGTGAAAGAGCTTGACAGCCAGGATGGAAAGACGGTCGATAGCCCACGCCGGCGACTCGGTGTTGATGGTAGCGTCGGAGGCCGGTACGACGTCGGCGAATTTCTCGCGGAAATAGGTGTCGATATCCTCCACGCGGTCGGTGCGGTCCTGGTTCGATGCGTCGATGCGGTGCTTCAGCGTCATGCCGTCGGCGGGGTCGATTTCCGGGTCGCGGATCAGGTCCTCCATGTGCCACTGCGCCACATCTATCCAGTTTTTTGCATAGAGAAGCGCCTCCATGCTCCCTTCCGGATAGGGGTTGGGGGCTTTCACGTCGATGGAGTCGGTGATATGGTAATCGGCGGTAGCGCGGTCGAATATTTCGTTACAGTTTTCTGCGAAAGTCATGGTGATCGGTTTATTGTTGATTCTGCAAATATACGCAAAAAATACGATTGACCCGCACCTCGCCCCGACTTTTCAGAGGTTGCGGATGCACTGGGAGGTGGTGGCGACTGTTAAAAAGAGGCTTAGCTGATTTTGAGGAGATGCCTGATAAGATAAATTATAGAGGCGATTGTGCAGGCTAATCCGGTAATAAGGGCTGCGAATACGGAATAGATGGCAGGTTGGTGCGTCAAAGATGGATCCATGCTGAACAGGCTGAACATTGTCATTACTGTCATCATAAACAGCGTAAAGACACATATTATTATCAGTAATATGGTTCCTGTTCTCCTTAATATCAGCTTGAGAGACCATTTGTTATCCGGTATTTCTGCCGATGGCCTTAATCTGTGGATTCGGATTCCTGTGAGTTTGAAGAGTATGTAAATTATGCACAAAACGCTTACGATCACAGCTTCCGTATCAGGAAAGAAACCGTTCGAGAATGTCCGGCGCCCTATTTCGCCAAAGGTCATCTGACAGATGGCGTTGAGGCATAGCATGCCCCCTATCATGGCAAAAACTCTTTTTGTTACAATAAGAATTGTAGATGGTGGCCTCATGGGGTGATGTCTTTGGTTGGCTGAGGCGAGTTTTCAGAGGTTGCGGATGCGCCAGGTGGCCGGATAGAGGTTGTTGGCGCGGGAACCGAGGTTTTTGGCGAAGCCGAGGGGATGGCCGGCATGGGTGAGGAGCACGTAGCCGCGGGGTACCGTGGTGGGAAGGGGCACGGCTTCGCGGCGGAGGTAGGTCAGGGCGTCGGAATGGGTAAGTTCTACGGTCGGGAAAGCGCCGGGGGCAAGGTCGCGCGACATGGCGAGAGTGTGGGAGGGGATGGTGTCGCGCCCCTTCAAGGTGGCGAGTTCGGTGCCGGCGTGGATGGTCTGCAACTCCTTTTCGAGGGTGTGGATGAAGGAGGCATGTCGCGCGGGGAGGGCGCGCTCTGAATCGCCGGCCATCTCGAATACGGCAGGTTCGCCTTTAAGTTGCGGCTCGAATGTGCGCAGATCGGGCTGCGGGGAGGTTTGTCGCCGATCTTTCTTTTTGGTGCGGGCGCCGCTCACAGGCAGCGCTGCCGGATGCGGACTCCATACACCGGGTTTGCGGATCACACTGACGAATATCCCTTCGCCCCGCAGGCGCGAGGGGAGGAAACGGGCAGCGAGGACTCCCGTAAACCCTTTCAGTGCCGGAAGTACCCCGGGAAATTCCGTGAGACCTGTATCCACGAACTCCGCGCCGTTGTCGGCGGCGAAACGCGATATAACCTCTTCGTTTTCAACGGTGTTGAAGGTACATGTGGAGTAAACGAGGAAGCCGCCGGGGCGCAGCGCCTCCCATATGTTGCCGAGAATCTCATCCTGCCTTGCGGCGCACTCGCGCACCAGAGCCGGCGACCACTGCGAGCGGGCAGTCTCGTCCTTACGCATCATCCCTTCGCCGGAGCAGGGGGCATCGACGCAGACGATGTCGAACTCTTCGCGCAGTCGCCTGAAACGCATCGTGTCGCCGCGGCTCACCACGGCGGCGGGGAGGCCCCATTTTATCACATTCTCGCGGAGGATTTCTGCGCGGCGAAAGTCATATTCATTAGCCACGACCAGTGAGCCTTCCGGCAGGGAATCGGCGGCGCAGAGGGTCTTGCCCCCGGGAGCGGCACAGGCGTCGAGCAGCCGTAGGGGAGTGTCGCCGAGCGACTGCGACAGCCGCGTGACGATATGGCAAAGTGCCATCGACGAGGCATCCTGCACATAAATCAGTCCCTGGTGGAGGGCCGGCATCAGGGTGAAGTTGGGGCGCTCAGCCAGGTAGAGTCCGGTGCCGTTGCTCCAGGGCACCTCGTAATCGGTTCGGAGTTCTCCGAGGACTCCGAGTTCTCTGAGTTCTCGGAGAACTCCGATCTTTCCTCGGTTGATGCGCACCGAGGTTTCGGGCACGGTGTTCTCCAGGGCTTCCGGTAGGCCGGCGAACACCTCGGCATCGGTCTGCCGCAACATCTCTATGAATTCGGGTTTCAGCATGGCGTGAGGTCAGGCTTTGGCTTTTTTATTAAGCTCCCCGGGGTATTGGATACGGGCATGGTACATCGAGCGCAGACGTTTGATGAAAGTCTCCTTGATCTGCGATATATCCTTGAACGACAACGGCGAATCGTTGTGCAGTCCGTCGGCTACCTGCGAGTCTATCAGGCGGTTGACGAGATTGCGTATCGCCTCGTCGGAGTGGTCGGTCATCGAGCGCGACGCGGCCTCTACGGCATCGGCCATCATAAGCAGCGACGCCTCGCGGGTCTGCGGATTCGGCCCGGGGTATGTGAATGGTGCCGGATCCACCTCCTCGTCGGGGTGGGCGCGTTGCTCCATAGTGTAGAAATATTTCGCTTTCCCGGCGCCGTGGTGCTGGAGTATGAAGTCGGTGATGGCCTGCGGCAGCTTGGCCTTTTCGGCGCTTTTCACACCGTCGGTCACATGGCCGATGACTATGCGGGCGCTTTGACCGGGGGTGAGGGCGTCGTGCGGGTTCACCCCGTGCTGGTTCTCGGTGAAGAACGCCGGATTGTTGATTTTGCCGATATCGTGGTAGAGGGCGCCGGCACGCACCAGCTGCACGTTGGCGCCGATGCGGTGGGCGGCCTCGGATGCGAGGTTGCTCACCGCCATGGAATGCTGGAAAGTTCCGGGGCACTCTTCTGAGAGGCGGCGCAGAAGGGGGTTGTTGATGTCCGACAGTTCCACAAGGGTGACTACGGATACCATGCCGAACATCTTCTCGAAAATGAATATGAGGATATAGCCGAAGGATATGAGCACCGAATTGACTGCGAAATACCCTATGAGGCGCGGTGTGGCCGAGGTGAGGGTGCCGGTACTCATGAGTTCCACCCCCAGATAGGCCAGGGAATAGGCCACGAAAGCGATCACTGCCGACCGCAGGAGTTGTGACCTCTTGGATAGCTCTTTAAGCGAGAATATCACGGCTGTGCCGGCGATGATCTGCACCACGAAATATTCGAACTGGAACGACGCCCATACCGAACAGAGCATCACCTCCAGCACATAGATGAAGAATGCCGTGCGCGAGTCGAAGAACACTAGCACTATCACCGGCATCATGGCCAGAGGCACGAGGTAGATGCCCGACATGAAGGTGCCAGATATTGCCGTGGTGAATACGAAGAACCCGGTCATCAGCAGCAGAATGGCGCTGACGGGGCGCACTTCGAGCCGCTGCGGTGAATAGAGGAGGAAGAAGGCCAGCAGCGAGCCGAATATGAGGCCGGCGAAAAGGAACCTGCCCAGGAATATGGTCATGCGCGAGGCGCGCGAATGGTCGGACTGTTTCTCCAGGGTCGCCTCGTAGGTCTTGAGCACCTGATAGAGCTGCGGTGTGACTATATCGCCGCGGTCGATGATACGCTCCCCCTGCTGGATCACCCCGATACCGGCGCGTACCGGCTGCTCGAGGCTCTCGCGGTAGGCGTTGGTGGCCTCGGTATCCTCCACGATGTTAGGCATCAGGAGGCGTGCGAGTTCCAGCCGGTGGATATTCTGCCGCTCGGGATTGTTGCGGAACAGGGAGTCGATCATGGCGTATGCGTCGCGTTGCGATATGAAGCCGCCGGTAGGGTAGGAGACATTGGTGTTGTTCTCGCGGAATTTCACTTCCTGCAGGTTTCCTGCGGTGATGGCGGAGGCCACGGTCTGGTCGGTTATCCCGCAGTCATACAGCCGGCGCACCACTTCCGAAAGGGAGCCGCGGGTCGAGGCCGAGAGCGAGCGCGAGGCCGAGATGGCGGCGAGCACGCGCACCGGAGTCTCGTTGTCGCGCCGGAAGATAGGCACCATGTTGCGCCCGATGGAGTCGATCATGGCGTTCACGGTGGCGGAGTCGCGGTAGACAGTGATGTCGAACGGCGCCGTGAGGAGGGAGTAGCCCCAGGGGCGGTTCTCCTCGTAGTTGTATTTATGTTTGTTCGGCCTGGGCATGAGCCACAGCACAGTGGCCAGCGCCGCCACGAAAACCGCCGTCAGAATGGCGGTGTTGCGTTTGATCTTCATATTCTTGCGGCTTTTTCGATGCCGGGAATCCGGCGTATTTTCGAGCAGAGATCCTCGATGGAGTCAGCTGTGGTGACCATCAGCTGCAGGTCGGCGTGGAACACCTCTTTTTCGGCGCGGATGTCAAGTGCGCGTATATCGAGCGACAGATGAGTGGAAATCAGCGATATGAGCTGGTGCAGGATGCCGTGGCGGTCGATCCCCTCTATGCGTATGTGGGCCGGGAACCGCGCTCCGGTGACTTCCCACCGGCAACTCAGCAGTCTGGGACCGTAGGATGCCTTGAGCAGCGAGCCACGCGGGCAGTCGAGGGTATGGATCTCCACCGAGCCGTCGTCGGCGATGAAGCCCATCACGTCGTCGCCGGGGATGGGGCAGCAGCACCCGGCGAACCGGAAGTTGGCGGTGCCGTCCTCGTTGTAGCGCAGTATATATGTCTCCTTGGTGTTGATCTTAGGTTTGCCGGGAGTGGCGGGGGCTGCTGTTTCCGCAGGTTTTTCCTTGTCGCCCATGCCGATGAGTTTCAGCAGCAGGCGTTTGGTCTTGGAGCTTTCCTTGGTGAGTGTCTTCACCACATACTCGTTGAGCATTATCTCCTGGTTGCCGAGCATGTAGTAGAAATCGTCGTGTGAGGCGGCTTTGTACAGACCCATCACTTTGGTGATGGCGATATTGTCGTCCTTGATGTTGTTGTCGGCGAGGAATCTGGTGAAAATCTCGCGCCCTTTCTGCACCGTGGGCTGCTGCAGCTTGCGCAGTGCCTGGCGCAGACTTGTCTTCCCCTTTGCGGTATGGAGGAAGTCGAACCATTCGGGTTTCGGGGTCTGTGACTGGGAGGTGAGCACCTCCACCTGGTCGCCTGAGTTGAGTTTCTCGCTCAGCGGCACCAGCTTGTGGTTTACCTTTCCGGCGATGCATCGTGTGCCGATCTGGGAGTGGAGGTTGAACGCCACGTCAAGCACCGTGGAGTCGGCCGGGAGCGTTAGCAGTTCGCCCTTGGGCGTGAACACCACTATCTCGGAGGCGAAGAGGTTGAGTTTCAGCGTGTCGAGGAAATCCAGGGCGTTGGGCTCCGGATCGTTGAGGATATCCTTGATGGTGGAGAGCCAGACGTTGAGTTCCGACTCCTCGTCGCCCTCTCCGACCTTGTATTTCCAGTGGGCGGCAAACCCTTTCTCGGCTTTCTCGTCCATTCGGCGCGAGCGGATCTGTACTTCCACCCAGTTGCCGTCGGGCCCCATCACGGTGAGATGGAGCGCCTGGTATCCGTTGGCTTTGGGGTTGGAGATCCAGTCGCGTGTGCGGTCGGGATGCAGGCGGTATATATCGGTTATCGCCGAATATATCTGCCAGCAGATGCTTTTCTCCAGCGCCGGATTGTCGCAGTCGAAAATTATACGGGCGGCGTAGAGGTCGTAGACCTCTTCGAAGGGGATACGCTTCTTCTCCATCTTGTTCCAGATGGAATAGACCGATTTTACCCTGGCTTTTGCGGTGAAATTCAGCCCCATTTCGGTGAGCTTCTTCACTATCGGGGCCGAGAAATGCTCGAAAATCTCGGCGCGTTGTCCGGCCGATGCCTCGATTTTGGCGGCGATGTTGCGGTATGCCTCGGGGTGCTCGTATTTGAACGAGAGGTCTTCCAGCTCGGTCTTTATCGCGAAAAGTCCCAGGCGGTGTGCCAGCGGCGCATATATATATAAGGTCTCGCCGGCGATCTTGTACTGTTTGTTGGGCGCCATCGAGCCGAGGGTGCGCATGTTGTGGAGCCTGTCGGCCATCTTGATGAGCACCACGCGTATATCCTCCGACATGGTCAGCAGCAGTTTGCGGAAGTTCTCGGCCTGTGCCGACGCCTTGTCGCCGAATATGCCGCCCGAGATCTTGGTCAGACCCGCCACGAGCTGCGCTATCTTCTTGCCGAAATTGATCTCTATATCCTCCACGGTGTAGTCGGTGTCCTCCACCACGTCGTGCAGCAGGGCGGCGCAGATCGAGGTCGATCCCAGACCGATCTCCTGCGAGGCAATCTTCGCCACGGCGATCGGGTGCAGGATGTATGGCTCGCCGGAGCGCCGGCGTACCCCCCGGTGGGCCTCTTTGGCGAAGGCGAACGCCCGTTCGATAATCTCCACCTTCTTGCGGTGGTTCGACGCCAGGTAACCGTCAAGCACCTCTCGGAAAGCCTCTTCTATAATCCGGTCCTCTTCAGGGGTAGTGAAGTTGTTCTTTTTGGTGGAGTTCATTGTCATGTCAGTTCAGAGATTTCATTTCAGCGGATTTTACAAAATTACTAACTTTCCTTAAACTCTCCGCTTTTACATAAAAAAATCTTTGCAAAAAACGGCGACCCGCATCATTTCCGCTCCCGGACGCCACAGGGTGCGCCGGGGGTATGCGGTAATGATGCGGGTTGCGGTTCAGCGGCTTGCGCCCGGTTATTTCAGGAAGGCGTCGATGGCCTTGGTGAAATCCTCTTTGGTCTGGAGGCCGACGAGCGAGGTGTTGGCTGCGGTGTCGGCCGGTTTAATGAACTGGATGTGGGGGATGCCGGTTACGCCGTATTCGGCTGCGAGTTCGGGATGTACGTCCACGTCCACGCTGTAGAACAGGGCCTTACCTGCATATTCACGGGCCACCTCGTCGAAAGTGGGGGCGAATTTCTTGCAGGGACCGCACCAGGTGGCGTTGAAGTCCACGATAACGGGTTTGCCCTGGGCAAGGTCGAGGGTCTGGCCTGCGGCGAGTTCGATCACGCCGGGCGCGGCAGCTGCCGCGTCGTTGTTCTCTACGGTCTCGGTGTCGATGGCCGTGGCGTTGTCATCGGCCGATTTCTGTGTCTTGTCGGAGCAGGCTGTGGCGAAAGCCATCATTGCGCAGACGGCTCCGGCGAAAATCAGTTTTGTCAGTTTCATGCTTCTGTCGTTATGAGAAAGGGGCCGCTCTTCGACGGGCGACCCCTTATGTTTCAGTTATATAACAAACGTGCTGAGCGAATGTTTAGAGAGCGGCCTTGAGGGCTTCGTTGGTTTTGTGCACGGCGGCTGCGGAAGCGGCGAAGAGAGCCTTTTCCTCGTCGTTGAGGTCGAACTCAACGATCTTCTCGATACCGTTGCGGCCGATGATTGCGGGCACACCGATGCAGAGGTCTTTCTCGCCGTATTCGCCGTCAAGGAGGCACGAGCAGGAGATCATGCGCTTCTGGTCGCCGAGAACTGCGGCTACCATCTGAGCCGAAGCGGCACCGGGAGCATACCATGCGGAAGTACCCAGGAGCTTGGTGAGGGTGGCACCGCCTACCATGGTGTCGGCGGCAACCTTGTCGAGCTGCTCGGCGGGGAGGAGTTCGGAAGCGGGGATTCCGCGGTAAGCGGCATAGCGCTTGAGGGGGATCATGGTGGTGTCGCCGTGGCCGCCGATCACGATGCCTTCCACCTCGGTGGCGTTGGCATTGAGAGCGCAGCTGAGGAAGTATTTGAAGCGGGCGCTGTCAAGAGCACCGCCCATGCCGATGATGCGGTTTTTGGGCAGACCGGAGATCTTGTGGATCAGGTAGGTCATGGTATCCATCGGGTTGGCCACGCAGATGATGATGGCGTTGGGCGAGTGTGCGAGCACGTTCTCGGTAACGGACTTCACGATCTTGGCGTTGACGCCGATGAGTTCCTCGCGGGTCATGCCGGGTTTGCGGGGTACGCCCGAGGTGATCACCACAACATCGGAGTTGGCAGTCTTGGTATAGTCGTTTGTCACACCGGTAAGGCGGGTCTGCAGATGCAGGATGTTGGCGGTCTGCATGATGTCCATGGCTTTGCCTTCCGATACGCCCTCTTTGATGTCGATGAGGACAACTTCGTCGGCGACCTGAGTGGTTACCAATACGTTAGCTGCTGTTGCGCCTACATTGCCGGCGCCTACTACTGTAACTTTTGACATAGTGTTTTTTCGGTATTTTAGTTGTTATGTGATGTGTCCTGATTGGATGTTGCAAATATAGCGATTTATTTTGAATTGAAATGAAACCGCCTTAAAAATCATGGAAATTTCGAACATCGCCACAGTGCGTGCGCTCACTTGAGAGTGAAGTTCACCGACGAGCCTTTGGCGCCGGCCGATGTGGCGGCGGTGGCGGTGAAGACGCCCGGCTCGGCCACCCACGACGATGTGGCGGGGTCGTAGAACGAAAGGGCTGAGGCGTCGATGGTGAAGCTCACCTCTTTTGTCTCGCCGGGGGCGAGGGTCACTTTGTCAAACCCTTTGAGCTCTTTTGCGGGGCGCTCGACCGATGCCTTGCGGTCCGTGATGTAGAGCTGCACGGTCTCTGCTCCGGAGCGTGAGCCGGTGTTGGTGACGGGGAGTGTGAACGTTATCGTGCCGTCGGGAGCCATCTCTTTGGAGGATGCCTTGAGGGGACCGTAGGCGAAGGTGGTGTAGCTCAGGCCGTGGCCGAAGGGGAAGAGGGGACGGATCTTTTTGGTGTCGTACCAGCGGTAGCCCACCAGAAGACCTTCTGTATAGTCGATGTCGAAAATCTTTTCGTCGGCGCGTTTGATGCCGGGGTATGCCTTCTCGCCGTAGTGCGCGGCAGGTGTATCCTCCAGTCTGGCAGGGAAGGTGAATGGGAGTTTGCCCGAGGGGTTTACGGAGCCGAAAATCACGTCGGCCATGGAGTTACCGGCTTCGGAGCCGAGGTACCAGGCCTGCATCACGGCGGGAACCTCCTTGATCCAGGGCATAGCCACGGCGTTGCCCGATACGTTGACCATCACGATGTTGGGGTTGACGGCGGCGATATCGGCTATGAGACGGTCCTGACCGTAGGGGAGGGAGAGGTCGGCGCGGTCGGCGTCCTCGCAGTCCTGTCCGGGATTCTTGTTGAGACCACCTACGAATATCACCACATTGGCGTCGCGGGCCATCTTCACGGCCTCGGCGGCAAGTTCGGCCTCGGAGCGGTTGTCGGTGATGTCCTGAGGGGGAGTCATGCCGTCCTGGGGGGGACGTACCTCCGATTTATAGCCGCGGGCGTAGCTCACGGTGTTGTTGCCGGCTGCGGCGCGTATGCCGTCGAGGGGCGATACCTCGTGCTGCACTTTGAGCTGGGAGGAGCCGCCCCCGATAGTCTGCATCTTTATGGCGTTCTCGCCCACGACGAGGATCTTCTTGCCTGCGGCGGGGTCGAGGGGGAGCAGGTTGCGGTCGTTCTTGAGGAGGACGATGGCGTCGGAGCCGATGCGTCGCGCGGTGGCGTAGTGCTCGGGCGAGAGGATGGAGCCGTAACCCGCCTCGGGATTCATGGAGGTGCGGTACATCATACGGAGCACGCGGCGCACCTTGTCGTCGAGTTCGTCGGTGCCGACTTTACCCTCTTTGATAAGTTTCAGGTAGGGGTAGGCGAGATAGTAGTTGTCGTATGCGTTGGAGAGGCCGGAGGTCAGGCCGTTGGTCCAGGAGCCCATCTCCAGGTCAAGACCGTTGCGTATCGCCTCCTCGGTGTCGTGTGCGCCACCCCAGTCGGAGATAACGGCGCCGTCGAAGCCCCATTCCCCTTTGAGGATATCCATCAGTAAGCGCTGGTTGTGGCAGAGATGCTGGCCGCCGTAGAGGTTATAGGCGCCCATGATGCTCCATGCGCCCGAATCGACGGCGGCTTTGAAGGCGGGAAGGTAGATCTCGCGCAGGGCGCGTTCGTCCACCGATACGTTTGAGGTATGGCGGTTGAGCTCGTTGTTGTTCAGTGCGTAATGTTTCACGCAGGCTGCCACGCCGTTCTGCTGTACCCCCTTTACGTAGGGTACCACCAGCACGGAGGCGAGATAGGGATCCTCGCCCATGTATTCGAAGTTACGGCCGTTCAGGGGGGTGCGGTAGATATTCACGCCGGGGCCGAGGAGCACATGTTTGTTGCGGTAGCGGGCTTCCTCGCCGATGGCTTTGCCGTATTCCAGCGAGAGTGCTGGGTCCCATGTGGCGGCCAGGGCAGTGAGGGCCGGGAACGCAACGCATGAGTCATTGGTGGCGCCGGCCTGGTTCCAGTCGTCCCAGAACACATCGGGACGCACTCCGTGGGGGCCGTCGGAAGTCCACAGTTCGGGGATGCCGAGGCGTCTCACGCCCGGGGAGGAGAATTTCGACTGTGCGTGGATCATAGCCACCTTCTCCTCGGTGGTCATGCGGCGCAGTGCGTCCTCCACGCGGTCTTCCAGTGGAGCGGAGGGGTCGAGATAGACAGGCTTCTGCGTGGCCCGGCTGCCGGCGCATCCCATCGCTACGGCTGCCGCAACAGTCAGCGCCGAGGCCGACCGTGCCAATAAGTCACAAAATTTCATTCTTGAGAATTTTTCGTGGGAATCAGTTATCAGGTAAATTTTCAATATCCACAAATTTACGACTTTTTCAGCCTCTATCCCCCTGCATTTACAACCATTTTCCCTTTTTTAACCGATTTTCACATGCGCCGCGGATCCGATCGATGAATCTGTGGATGATTCGCGATTCGCGAATCGCGGATCGGA